>JAYVOI010000160.1:0-11018 GCA_043758005.1 Ilumatobacteraceae bacterium | reverse complement strand
CGAGCAGCTCGTTGACGCCGCAATCGGGGAGGCCGCTGACGCGGGCGATGCCGTCGCCCACTTCCGTGACGCGCCCGACAGTACGTGCTTCGAGCGAGGGCTCGAAGCCCTCCAGGTTCTTCTTGAGGGCTGTGGCGATGTCGCCGGCGCTCAGTGTGAGTTCTGCCATGGTTCTCTCATGTCTCCGTGTGGTGTCCGTGCCTAGAGGCGGGACTTCAACTGCTCGATGCGGGTGCGGACGGTGCCGTCGATGACGGTGTCGCCGACGGTGGCCACGAGGCCGCCCAGTACGGACGGATCGACCACCACCTTCAGGTTCACTTGCTTGCCGGTGGCGTTGGCCAGTGCGGCCGCCAGACGCGTCTCCTGGTCGGCCGTCAACGGCACAGCGGTGCGCACCTCGGCGACTTCGAGGTTCTTGGCGGTGGAGGCCCGGGCGACGAGCTTGTCGACGATCGCAGGCAGGTCGCGTGAACGACCGGAACCAACGACCATCGAGATCAGCTGGGTGGTGGTCGGGGTGACCTTGCCACCGAGCAAGTCCTCGACGATGGCCTGGCGCTTGCTGGCCGGAATCTGCTCGTCGCTGAGTGCGTTGCGCAGTTCGTCGCTGCTCTCGTAGCTGCGGGCGAACCGGAACAACTCGTCTTCGACCTCGTCGATCGTGCCTTCTGCTCTGGCGATCTCGAACAGGCCTCGGGCGTATCCCTCGATGCGTGAATCGCTCACTTGCTGGCTCCTACTCCGGCGATGAAGCTCTCGATCAGCGCCTGATGCGTGGCCTCGTCGAGCGAGCCGGTGACGACATGATCGACAGCGGCACTCGACAGCCGCGCGATCTCGGCGCGCAACTCATCGCCAGAACGACCGGCTGCGGCGACGATGTCGGCTGCAGCACGGGTGTCGAGCTCGGCGAGCTCTTGTGTGAGACGGGCGCGGCCGTCCTCCAGCACCGCGGCGGCCTGCGTATCGGCCTCGGCCAGCAGCCGGGCCCGCTCTCCGGCGATGTCGCCTTTGGCCATGCGAATCTGTGCGGCCTCGGCGTCGGCATCGACTCGCGCCGCCTCACCGGCGTCGAGCTCTGCCTGGATCTTGGCAGTACGTGCGGCCATCCCCTTCTTGACCGCGGGACCGGCGAACTTCCACAGGAGGAAGAAGACCAGCACCGATGCGGGGATGCCGAACAGCAACTCGTAACCCTCCGGCCAGAACTTCGACGGGGTCTGCGTGATGTCGTGCTCGCCGCCGGCGGCGGTGGCGGTGGCCAGGAATGCTGCGACGTTCATTTCGAACCTCCGGCCATCAGCGCCGACACGATGGTCGTGACGGCCGCGGCGTCGGGACGCCGCCCGGTCGCCAGTTCGGTCACCCGACTGCTCACGTCGGCGACCGCCTCTTCGATGTGCTGCGACGCAGCGGCTCTGGCGGCGTCGGCCTGGGCCATCGCTGCGGCACGGCGAGCCGCGATCTGCGCGTTGGCATCAGCCAACGCTGCGGTGCGTTCACCTTCGAGTGTCTGACGGGCTGCATCGACACGCTGGCGTGCCTCAGCTTTGACAGTGGCCAACTCGGCCTCGTAGGCAGCGACCTCGGCCTTGGCCGCGGCACGCGTGGCGTCGGCGGTCTCGTGATCGCCACGGATCTTGCCGTAGCGCGCATCCATGCCCTGCTTCAACTTCGGGAAGAGCACCAGACGCATGAGAACGAACAGCACGATGAACGCGCCGGCGCCCCATGCCAACTCTTTGATCTCTGGTGCGATCGGGCTCGGACCTTTGTCCTCGGCGGTCGTTGCAGCTTCAACAGCTGTCTGCGGAAGGTGGACGACCACGGCGTGGCCCGCACCCGTCGTGGTGACGGTGACGGTGAGCACGGGTTCTCCTTAGAGACCGAGAAGGATGAAGACGACGAAGCCGATCAGGGCGAGCGCTTCGGTGAAGGCGATGCCGAGGAACATCGTCGTGCGGACCATGCCGGCAGCCTCTGGCTGGCGGGCCATGGCCTCGATGGCCTTGCCGACGACGTAGCCGATCCCGATGCCGGGGCCGATGGCGGCGAGGCCGTAGGCAAAGCCGGCACCGATGGCAGCGCTGGCGGCCTTGGCTTGGTCTGGTGTTTCCACCGGATCGGTGACAGCGATGAGGCGGGCGATTGCTTCCATGTTGTTCAATTTCTCCTAGTGAGGTTGGTAAAGGGAGATCAGTGCTCGGGATGCTGAGCAGCGTTGATGAAGACGGCGGTGAGGATGGTGAAGATGTAGGCCTGCAGCAGGCCGACCAGCACTTCGAATGCAGTCAGGAAGATCAGCATGAAGAAGGGCAGGATGCTCATCGGCTTCAGTGCGATCTGCTTCGTTTCGGCGAAGAACAACGCGTTGGTCAAGAAGGCGAACGTGATCAGCAGCATGTGGCCGGCGAGCATGTTGGCGAAAAGTCGGACTGCCAGCGAGAAGGGGCGCAACACGATGTTGGACAGCAGTTCGATGACGCCGACCAATGGTCGCATCGCCACGGGAACGCCGTGCGGCCAGGCCATGGAGGTGATGTACTTGATGCCGTTGTGCTTGAAGCCGACGGCGTTGTAGATCACCCACACCACGAGCGCCAGGAACAGCGGGATGGCCATGCGCGCGGTCGCAGGCATCTGGAACAGCGGGATGATGCCGGGCAGGTTGCAGAGGTAGACGAAGATGAACAGCGACAGCAGGAACGGCGTCCAGGGCAAGCCCTCCTTGCCCATCGTCTGCATCACGATGTCGTTCTCGATGAACGTGACGCTGCTCTCGGCGAGGTTGCGAACGCCGGTCGGCGCCTTCAGCGGATCCTTGCGAGCGGCCATCAAGAACACGACGATGCCGATCAGGGCGGCGATCACCGCGATGAGTCCGACCTTGTTGAAGTTGGAGAAGATGTCTCTCCAACGGATCAACTCGTTGATCGGCGGAAACTTCAATGCGAGCATTCCGAGGTACTCCCTATTGCCTGGCTGGGTTGGCGACGGTGGTCATGGACGAGGGCTTGGGCTTCAGGCCGGGATAGGCGAGCGACATCGCCACGTACTTCAGTTCCCACACCAAGAGACCCAGGTGAGTGAAGATGATGGTCGCTCCGAGTGCCGGAAGCGAAATCCATCCGGCGTCTTTCACCAAGTAGACGGCCAAGAAGATCAAACCGAGGCGCACCAGGTAGCCGAACAGTACCGACCCCATCATCAGCCGCAGGCTGATCTTGGCGGTGACGGCGACGATGCCGGCGGCGAGTGCGAAGTTGGCCAGCACGATCGCGATGGCGTACGCGCTCGAGGCAGCCCCGTCGACGCCCCACACCAAGCCGCAGATGGCGATCAGGATCGGCGCCACGATCAGGCCACGCTTGATCATGTCGTTCGACACGGTGACTTCGGGTGCCGGGCCGGGCAAAGGCGCGGCCATCGAGAATGCGATGTCGTTCATGGACGGTCTCCCTGAGCGGATGGGGAACGGATGGCCGCGGCGCGCTGCGCCTCGAGCACCTTCATCCGGGCATCGTAGTCGTACCAAAACCGCAGGAATTCACCGACCAGGCCGAGCACGACCAGGCCGACCATGAACAGGGGCTTGGTGCCGAGCCAACGATCCAACACGTACCCGATGCCGAGGAACGCGAGCGTCACGAGTGCGACATCGATGCCCTTACCGATCTTGTCGTCGGTGGCTTTGCCTGTCGTGGTCACGCTTCGTGGAATCAGCTTCAACGTTGGGTTCCTAGGCGGCTGGTGACGTGCTCTTCACGCCGGTGTGACGAGCTTGTGAACGCGTACACAATCTATCGGAGGGGTCACCGGGTCTCCAAACCAAACCGAAACAAACGAACGATCAGGTCGCCCGGTTCCGTCGGATCTGCGGATGGAACAGGGTGTACAACAGCAACCCGAGCATCGCCGCCCCGATCGGGACGTACGAGATGAAGCTCTGCGTCAGCACCGGGTAGAGCACGAACGCCGACAACAGGGCAGTCCATGCCCACAGGATCACCACGCTGCGGCGCTGGCCGTGGCCCATCTCCATCAACCGATGGTGGAGGTGGCGCTTGTCGGCCGTGGCCACGCCCTGGCGACGCGTCGCCCGGCGAATGATGGCGAACAACGTGTCGAGAATCGGCACGCCGAGGATGAACAGCGGGATGAACAACGGCGCCAGGAAGAAGTAGGTCTGGCCGGCGTAGCCCTGCAGGTTCGGGTCGGCGCGGCCACCGACGACGCTGGTGCTGACTGCCAGCAACAGGCCGAGCAACAACGCACCGCCGTCGCCCATGAAGATCTTCGCCGGGTTGAAGTTGTGCGGGAGGAAGCCGACACAGATGCCGACGGTGATGATCGCGATCAGCGGGCCGATGCTGGGTGCCGACAGCAGGCGAACCGTCGGGTCGCCCAGGCGCAGGCTGTAGATGAAGAACGCGAGCGCGCCGATCGCCACGATCCCCGCAGCCAACCCGTCGAGCCCGTCGATCAGGTTGATCGCCTGCGTCATGCCCAGCAGCCACACGATCGTGATCAACAACACCCAGTCATCGGTGACGTTGTACACATCGACGAATGGCACGCGGAAGTAGAACATCGTGACGCCGTAGTACGTCAGCACCGCAGCGACGGCGATCGTGCCGAGGACTTTTGCCGGCGCAGAGATCTCGCGAATGTCGTCGAACAGGCCGACCAGGAACATCAGCGACGCGGCGAACAACACGCCGCGCGGCTCGTCGTTGCGAGCGAAGATCGTGTCGAATCGATTGTCGAGCCGAGACACCGCCAGCGCCGCGACCAGCCCGATGAACATCGCAATGCCGCCGACATCAGGAGTCGCCACCGTGTGGACCCGGCGCTCGTCAGGCTCGACCACCCATCCGAGACGACGAGCGATCGCGCCGACGATGGGCGTGCAGACGAACGTGACGACTGCGGCCACCAGGCCGATCAGGAGGTACGACGTCGTCGACGGCATGAGCGTTGGCGACTCTAGCGATCAGCTGTAGGCAGGGAACTTCGCGCAGAGGGCGGCAACCTCGGCGCGAACTGCTACGAGGGTGGCCTGATCCGTGCGTTCACGCAGCACCCGGGCGATCAGGGACGCGATCATCGCCATTTCAGGTTCCCTCATCCCCTGCGTCGTGACCGAGGGCGTGCCGATGCGAACGCCACTGGTCACGAAGGGGCTGCGGGGGTCGTCGGGGATCGTGTTCTTGTTGAGGGTGATGCCGGCCTGATCGAGCACCGCTTGCGCCTCCTTGCCGCTGAGCTCAGCGTCGAACGGGCGCAGATCGACGACCATCAGGTGGCTGTCGGTGCCACCACTGACCAGACGGAACCCTTCACTGGCCAGTGCCGCGGCCAGGGCGCTGGCGTTGAGCACGATCTGCTTGGCGTATTCGGCGAAGCTCGGCTGCAGCGCCTCGTAGAACGCGACCGCCTTGCCGGCGATCACGTGCTCGAGCGGGCCGCCTTGCCAGCCGGGGAAGACTGCCTTGTCGATCGCCGCAGCGTGCTGGGCCGTCGACAGGATGCACCCACCGCGCGGGCCGCGCAGCGTCTTGTGCGTGGTGAACGTGACGACGTCGGCATAGGGAACCGGGTTGGGATGCGCTCCACCGGCGATCAACCCGGCGAGGTGCGCCGCGTCGAACAGGAAGTAGGCGCCGATCTCGTCGGCGATCGCCTTGAACGGCTCGGGGTCGAGCCGGCGTGGATAGCTGGTGGTGCCGGCGACGATCATCTTCGGGCGGTGCTCGAGGGCCAGATCACGGACCTGATCCATGTCGATGCGCTCGTCGCCGGGTGTGACCTTGTACGGGACGAAGTGATACAGCTTGCCGCTGGCGTTGACGGGTGAACCGTGCGTGAGATGGCCGCCGTGGTCGAGGCTCAGCCCCAGCACCGTGTCGCCGATGTCGAGCAACGCCTGGTACGCACACATGTTGGCGTTGGCCCCGCTGTGCGGTTGCACGTTGGCGTGGTCAGCACCGAACAGGCGCTTCACGCGATCGATCGCCAGTGACTCGACATCGTCGATCACGGCGTTGCCACCGTAGTAGCGCTTGCCCGGATAGCCCTCGGCGTACTTGTTGGTCAACACCGATCCGACCGCACGCATCACCGCCGGGGAGGTGAAGTTCTCGCTGGCGATCAACTGCAACCCGGTGACCTGACGCGTTGTCTCGGCCTCGATCAGGTCGAACAACTCGGTGTCGGGTTGGGTGTCGGATGGGAACGGCATCGTTCACAGCTCCATTCGTGATTCTTCGGCTTCGATCATCATCACCTGGTCGACTCGTCGCGCGTGACGACCGCCTTCGAACGGCGTCGCCAGGAACGTGGCCAGGATCTCCTCGGCGAGACCGACCCCGACGACCCTGGCACCCATGCTCAACACGTTGGCGTCGTTGTGCGCCCTCGCCAGACGGGCGGTGAACAGGTCGTTGCACAACGCGGCGCGCACGCCGTGCACCTTGTTGGCAGCGAGTTGCTCGCCCTGGCCGCTGCCACCCAACACGATCCCGATGTCGGCGTCGTGGTTGCGCACGGCGCGCCCGACCGCAGCACAGAACTGCGGGTAGTCGCAACTCTCGGTGCTGTTCGTTCCGAGATCCGCCACCTCGTGGCCGTCCGCGGCGAGCACATCGATCAGATGTTGTTTCAGTTCGTACCCGGCGTGATCGGAGCCGATGGCGATTCGCGGCATCGGGCGAGTCTATGGCTGCGCGGTTTGTCGACCCAGCCTGTCGTCGGCGCAGCCACCTACCCTGGCGAGATGGCACTCGATCCTTTGGCACCGGTCGTGGTCGGCGTCGGCCAGACCCTGCAGCGAACCGACGACCTCGACGAGGCACTGGACCCCAGCCTGATGATGTGCGAGGCGATCGGCAACGCCACGATCGACGCCGGGCTGAGCTCGATCCCCAACCCGCAGTCGTTGCGCGTCGTGAACCTGCTCACGTGGAAGTACGGCGATCCGGGGTACCTGATCGCCCAGCAACTCGGCCTGACCCCGGCAGAGACGGCCTACACGCCGATGGGTGGGCAGAGCCCGCAGAGCCTGGTCAATGCCACCGCCGCGGAGATCCAAGCCGGCCGGCTCGACATCGCGATCCTGACCGGAGGCGAGGCCCGGCGAACCCGCGTCCGCGCTCGCAAGGCGGACCGATCCTTGGAATGGCCGACCGCGCCGGAGGCACGCACGCCGAGGCTGATCGGTGACGACCTGGTGTTGAACCACCCGACCGAGCTTGCTCGCGGCGTGATGATGCCGGTGCAGATCTACCCGATCTTCGAGAGTGCCATCCGCGCCTCCACGGGCGCGACGCCCCAGCAGCACCTCGAACGGATCAGCGAACTGTGGGCCCGCTTCAGCCAGGTGGCGGCGCAGAACCCGTGGGCCTGGTCACGCCAGGCCAGGACGGCCGAGGAGATCCGCACGCCGTCCGCCGACAACCGGATGGTCGGCCTGCCGTACACCAAGTACCTGAACTCCAACAACGACGTCGACATGGCCGCGGCGATCATCATGTGCTCGGCAGAGAAAGCGACCTCGCTCGGCGTACCACGCGACCGCTGGGTGTTCGTGCACGCCGGTACGGAGTGTCACGAGCATCCGTTCGTCAGCAATCGCTGGTCGTTCGCCCACACCCCCGCCATCGAGCTGGGTGGGCGGCGCGCCCTGGAGTTGGCCGGCTGCACGATCGACGACGTTGCCCTCGTCGACCTGTACTCGTGCTTTCCCGCCGCGGTGCAGCTCGGCGCCCAGAGCCTGGGGTTGTCACTCGACCGGCAGTTGACGCGCACCGGCGGGCTGTCGTTCGCCGGTGGGCCGTGGAACAACTACGTGATGCACGCGATCGCCGCGATGGTCGGCGACCTCCGCGCCGAGCCGGGCGAGCTCGGCCTGGTGTGGGCGAACGGCGGATACGCAACCAAGCACGCATTCGGCATCTACTCGACCGAGCCGGCAGTTCACGGCTTCCGCAGCGACCATCCGCAGGCCGAGATCGACGAACTCCCTCATCGTGAGCTCGCCGAGGCGCCCGACGCGGCCGGGCCGGCGACGGTCGAGGGGTACACCGTGATGCATTCGCGCGACGGCGAGCCGGAGACGGCCATCGCCGCCTGCCTGCTGGCCGACGGCCGGCGAGCATGGGGCACGTCGACGGAACCGGGTCTGGTGAAGGCGATGTGCGTCGGTGAATGGGTGGGCACGCGTCTGGCGCTGACCAGCGACGGCGTACTGACCGCCGATTGATCAGAGGGCGTCGCCGACGCCGCTGGAAACCAGGTCGGGGCAGTGCGCAGCGAGATAGGCGTCGGTCGCCGGGTTGTCGACACTGTCGACGGCGAGGCTCGGGTCTTGGGCGAACGGCGTGATCGCGGCGTCATACGCCGCCGCTGCCGCATCGACCTTGGCCTGCAGATCCCCAGCGATCACCGGTAGCTCGATGACCGGCACCTCCGGGTCCCGCCGCTGCAGCGCGGTCTGCCATGCACTGCTCAACGTCGACTGGTCGATCGTCGTGATCCCCGCGGCGACGAGCGCCTCGACACCCCGCGCTGCTCGACGCGCGTACGGACCGATGCGTTGCTCCATCACGATGTCGCGCTCTGCGGCCAGTTCCGCCGGCCACGATGCGTCGATCGCCGCGGTCACCTCGACGAGGCTGGGGGAAGCGACCAACTCGATGGCTGCGAACCGGTCGCTCGGAAGATCACCGAACGAGGCGGCGATGCCGAGCGCCTGCACGGTCCCGACATAGCCCGCCCACGCTGCGCAGAACGGATCGTCGGCGGCCAGACCGGGAACACCGGTCGGCTCGGGCGGCGCCGACGGTGGACTCGTCGCGTTGACCTGATGTGAGACCTCCGGGGGCGGAACCGATGTCGTTGCCGATCGAGCCGACGAACTGGTCGACGAGCAACCGGCAACCACCAGCACGGCGATCGCCACCAACCGCGATCCTCTCGACGCCACAGTGCGATCGTAACGGTGGCAAGCTCTGCCGTTCATGGCAGCTCCCCACCGCCCACCGATCATCCTCGACTGCGATCCCGGGCACGACGACGCCGTGGCCATGGTCGTCGCGGCGCGATACACGAACCTGCTCGGCATCACCACGGTCGCCGGCAACGCGCCGCTGGAGTCGACCACGCAGAACGCGATCGTGGTCCGCGATCTGCTCGGCATCGACGTGCCCGTGCATGCCGGGGCCAACCGTCCATTGCTCGCTCCGGCTCGGCACGCGGGGTACGTGCACGGCGAGAGTGGTCTCGACGGCGCCGACCTCCCGCCGCCGTCCGGACCACCCGCCAGTCGCGATGCAATCGGGTTCATCATCGAGACCGTGCGCAGTCACGAGGGAGTCTGGCTGGTTCCCACCGGGCCGCTGACCAACGTCGCGCTGGCGCTGCGTTCCGCACCCGACCTCGCCACCCGCATCGCCGGCATCTCGTTCATGGGCGGTGGGCTGTTCGGCAACCGTACGGCCACGGCCGAGTTCAACATCTGGGCCGATCCGGAGGCGGCGGCGATGGTGCTCGACTACGGCGGCCCGCTGATCATGTCGGGGCTCGACGTCACCTATCAGCTCCAGGCCACGCCGGAGCGGATTGCTCAGCTCCGTACGATGTCGGGGCGCCTGGCTGCGACGCTTGCCGACCTGATGACGTTCTTCAGCGGTACCTACGTGAGCCGTCACGAGAACATGCGCGGCGCTGCCGTGCACGATCCGTTGGCGGTCTTGGCGTTGACCCACCCGGAGCTGTTCACCAGATCGTTCTCGCACGTCGTGGTCGAGACTGCCGGCGAGCACACCCGCGGGATGACGGTGATCGATCAGCGCACCTTGCTCGATCGGCCGGATCCGAACTGCGACCGGCTGACCGCCGTCGACGGCGACGCGGCGTGGGCCGTCGTGACCGAGGCCATCGCCCATTTCAGCAGCTGACGACCTCGGTCGACGGCGCGCACCGATCGTCGACGAAGTACGGTCGGGGCAATGCGCGCCGCAGTGATGCGAGATTGGCAACTCCGAGTCGACGAGATCCCTGATCCGACGCCGGGCCCCGGACAGGTGCTGACTCGCGTGCTCGCGTGTGGCATCTGTGGAAGCGATCTGCACCTCTTGCAGCATGGCGAGGAGAGCCGGCGCCTGATGAACGAGTTGAACGCCGACCGACCACCGGACCCCATGCAACTCACGGTGTTCGAGCCCGAGCTCGACACGGTGATGGGGCACGAGTTCTGTTGCGAGGTCATCGACACCGGCCCGGGCTGCAGCAACCTGAAGACCGGCGACATCGTGGTCAGCCTGCCGGTGGCGTTCGACGCTGCGGGCCTGCACGCGGTGGGGTTCTCCAACATCTACAACGGCGGCTACGCCGAGCTGATGGTGCTCAACGAGATGGTCGGCATCAAGGTCCCCAGTGGCCTCGGCGCAGACATCGCGGCCATGACGGAACCGCTTGCGGTCGGCGTGCATGCCGTGGCGAAGAGCAAGGTCAACAGCAATGAAAGCGCAATCGTGCTGGGCTGCGGCCCCGTCGGGTTGGCATGCATCGCCGAACTGAAGATGCGCGGCGTCGGCCCGATCGTCGCCGCCGACTTCTCCAGCAGGCGGCGCTCGTTGGCCGAACTGCTCGGCGCCGATGTCGTGGTCGACCCGCAGTTCACCCCCGCCATCGAGGCGTGGCGACATGCCGACGGCGTTCGCACGCCGGTGATCTTCGAAGCAGTGGGGGTGCCGGGCATGATCGACCAGGCCATGCGCATGGCGCCGAAGGATGCGCGCATCCTCGTCGTGGGTGCATGCATGCAGGAAGACCGCTTCCACCCCATGCTCGGGATCGGTCGCGAGCTCAGCCTGCAGTTCGCGTTCGGCTACGAGCCGGGCGAGTTCAGCTCGGCCTTGACCTCGATCGCCGATGGCAAGGTCGACCTGGCGCCCTGGGTGACGGCGTCCGTTGGAATCGAGGGCATCCCCCAGGCGTTCCGCGACCTCGCCAAC
>JAYVOI010000159.1:0-4808 GCA_043758005.1 Ilumatobacteraceae bacterium | reverse complement strand
GGCTTCGATCGCCTCGACGACGTCGCGGTGATGGTCCGCTCCGTCGTCGACTACCGCACAGCCGCAGTGACCGACGTGGCCGGCGAGACGGCGCGGGTGACGGCTGCGGGTGCGATCGCGTTGTGGGATCTCTCGCACTCCGCCGGCGTGCTGCCGTCACACCTCCGTGCGGCAGGAGTGCAGCTGGCCGTCGGTTGCACGTACAAGTACCTCAACGGTGGGCCGGGGTCGCCGGCGTTCAGCTTCGTCGCCGCTGAGCTGCAACCGATGTTGCCGCAGCCGATCTGGGGCTGGTTCGCCCAGGCCGAGCAGTTCGAGATGGGCCCGACCTTCACGCCGCAACCCGACATCCGCCGGCTGTTGCTCGGCACGCCGTCGATCCTCGCCCTCGCCGCCGCGGACGAGGGCATCGCCGTGACGGTCGAGGCCGGTATCGAGGCGATCGCCGCCAAGGCGTGCGCCATCACGGGCTTCGGGCTGGAGCTGTGCGATCAGCTCGGCTTGGTGTCGTCCACGCCCCGCGATCCAGAGCTTCGCGGCGGTCACGTCGCCGTGCAGCACCCGAGGGCGCGTGCGCTCGTCACCGCGCTGGTCACGCGGAAAGTGCTCACCGACTATCGCGAGCCCGACATCGTGCGGATCGGCTGCTCGCCGCTGACCACCCGATTCACCGACGTCTTCGACGGCCTCACACACCTCGCCGAGTTGCTCTCGCAGTAGCTCAGCCGGCCGGCGGGCGGTCTCAGATCGGGGATTGCTCGATGTCGCTGATGACGAATGCGGTCAGCTCTCCGCGATCGCGCACACCGAGCTTGGGCATGATCGCCTCGAAGTGCGCGTCGACGGTCTTCGGGCTCAGGTACAACTCGTCGGCGACTTGGCGGTTGGTGCGACCGCGGGCGATCGACACGGCCACGCGCAGCTCGTCGTTGCTCAACCGCGATGCCAACGACGAACTCGTCGGCGCGACGGGCCCGGCGATACGACGGGCCTGCGCTGCCCACGGCTCGGCGCCGATGCGTTCGAACATCCGCAATGCTGTGCGCGACGCCTCGTGGTCCCCGTGACGCTCGCCGAGCAGCAGCAAGCTGCGCGCCTGCTCGAAGGGTGCACCCAGGGCGGCCAGTTCTTCGGCGGATTCGCGTAGATCGTCTGGCTGCCCGTGCAGCATGCCCCGTCCTCGACGGGCCACCGCAGCTCCCCATCTCGACCTGCTGTGCTCGGCTTTGCGGGTGACGTCCTCGATCACTTCGGTGGCCTCGTCGACGGCGCCGATGGCGAACAGTGCCTCGAGCAGGTCGCCCTGGTACCAGAGGTCGCCGGCGTCGAGCACGTCGGCGTGCAGCCGATGCAAGCGGCGGAGATGTTCGGCGGCCTCGAGGTAGCTGCCGGCGGTGAGAGCGACATGACCAAGCGCCGACAGGCCCCAGATCTCCAGCACGGTCATGCCGACTCGTCGGGAACGGGCGATCGCGGCTTCGGCGTTGATGCGCGCCGAGTAGGCCCGACCCAGCATCGCCTCGACGCGGGCGAGCACGGCCTGACCGAATGAGGCCGTCGGTAGGTCGGGCGTGTCGTTCAGGTCGACGTCGAGCACCGACGACAGCACCGCATCGGCCAGGCGGCCGCGACGGATGAAGAGCTCGCCTTGCAACGCACCACTGAAACCGAGCACCGAGGCCAGCCCGTGATGACGGGCGGCCGTCATCGACAGGTCGAGCATCTCATTGGTCTCGGCCCAGCGCTCCTGCGTCAACCGGGCGAGTGCGACTGCTTGGAGGATCGGCAGCAGTGTGGCGTCGAGCATCTCGACCGGCAGCGACGCCAGGATGCTGGCCTCGTCGAAATCGGCCTCCGCCGCCTCGCGATCGCCGAGCCGTTGCAGCGACATCGCTCGCACCGCCTTGGCGGCGATGACCATGGGGCTGCCGAGGGGGGTCGCAACGTCGACGGCCGATTGCGCGTGGCGATGGCAGTCGAGTGGCCGACCGGCAAGGCCACTGTGCAACGCGGCACGGATGTAGAGGCCGATCGAACGCGACGGATCGATGGCCGAGATACGGTTGGCCTCCTCGGCCAACTCGTCGACGCCACGGTCTTCGTCGATCATCCAGGCGGTTCCTTCGGAGCGGATGCCGATGGCATCGGAGCGAACGAGCGGGTCGTCGCAGGTTGCCGCAACCTCGTCGAGCACGGCGATCGCGCCGTAGGGGTCCGATGCGTTCCAGCGGGAGGTCCCAGCGGCCAACAAGCGACGGTGTCGTTCGGGGACTGTCGTCGACAACACCGCGGCGCGTTCCCACGTCGCTGCAGCTGCCCCCCATGCACCACGTCGGTCGGCGACTGCCGCCACGTCGTCGAGCAGCGCAGCGACCTCGTCGTCCGGTCCGGTGGTTGCCGCTACCAGGTGCCATGCCCGCTTGTCCGCGTCGGCGACCACGCCGGCCAGCGCTCGGTGTGCCTGGCGCAGCACATCGGCGTCGAGTGCGTCGCGGATCGCGGTGCGCATCAGCGGGTGGGTCAACTCGATCGAATCGCCGGAGATGCGGATGATGCCGGCGGCTTCGCACGTCGCGAGGTCGGCGCCGCCAGCCGACACCCGATCGACCGCATCGTGGATCTCGTCGGCGGTGGTGTCGAGCGCCGCGGCGACGACGGCCGCAGCCAGCTTGGCGCCATCGCCGAAGGCGGTGATCCGATCGACGAACGAACCGACCAACCGGTTGCCGACCGGCAGATCCTGCGGCAGTGGAGCGCGCCCCGCCAGTTGATCGCGGTCGAGCCAGCGGGCCAGTTCGGTCAGTGCCAGTGGGCTGCCGTCGGCGGCATCGACGCACCGTTGGGCAACGCCGCGATCGGTCCCAGGCCCCAACATGGCCAGCGCGTCGTCGACGGTGAGGCCCTTGATCTCGATCGTCTCGAAGCCGGCGTTGTCGAACCGGGAGGGCATTCCGGTGCGCTCGGTGATGATGGCCACCACCGGCTCGTCGGGCAACCGGCGAAGTGCGAAGGCCAGCGCCGAGCACGAGGCCTCGTCGAGCCATTGCCCATCGTCGATCAGCAACACCAGGGGGGCCTGCTCGCCAGCCGCAGCGATCGCCGCGAGTGTGGCGCCGGCGACTGCCAGTTGACCGTGGGTCGTCCCCGAACCGATCGCGTCCGCCAGCACCTGTGCGTGGGGGATCGGGATCTTGACCTGCAGCGTGTGGATGCCCTTGAGCAGCGACGCCAGTCCGGAATAGGCAAGCTCGGCATCGGACTCTGAACCGGTCAGGCGGATCACGGCTCCATCGCTTGCACCCGCAACCCAGTCGAGCAAGGTGGTCTTCCCGATGCCGGCTTCACCACGCAGCCGGATCGTGACGCCCGAGCCGCGGTCGAGGTTGTGCAGCACGCCACCCAGCAGGTCGAGTTCGGTGCGGCGGCCGAGCACTGCCGTCGCACCCTTCCCGTGACCCATCAGGTCATTATGGTCTGCAGACCACGGCGGGCTTCAAAGCGTGAGGCGTCGCCGGTCCGCCACGCGAGACGGAGCGGGCGACGCTTTCGCGCCACCCGCTCCGTTCGGAGAGATTCGTGTGTTCGACCGGCGATTACTTGTCGTCGCCGCCACCGTGGTGGCCGGAACCATCGTCGCTGCCGCCATTGCCGCCGCGACCCGAGTTGTCGTCGTTGCTGTCGTTGTCGGTGTTCGAGGCGCCGGCGGTGGTGCAGGCCGGATCGCCGGCGTGCTCGGCCTCGTCGCAGTTGCCGCTGACGTCTTCGGTGCTGTTCTCCGTGGCGTCATCGGACTCGACCTCGGTCGACACCGAGTTGTCCGTGGCGCTGTTGTCCTCGACGCTGGTCGGGGTGGTGGGTGCCACGGCGACGGGAACCATGACTGCCGCTGCCGCGGTGGCCGGGGTGGTCACCGTCACGACTTGCGCCGGAGCGACCGGGCGGGGTGCATCGCCTTGAGCGGCGAATGCGGGGACACCGAACCCGACGGCGGCGATGCCGGCGGTTGTCCAGATGAGTGACTTCTTCATGATGATCTCCTTCATGTATGTACTCGGCACGGTACGAGGACCCCATCCAACGGACGTCCCGCCGACATCCAAGGGACGTCAAAGTCCCGTCGCCCATTGGTGCTACGACCTATCTGACCTGCGATGATGTGCCCTGTGAACGGGGTGTGAGAGCGATGCGATCGGGAAAGGCGGGCAACAAAGCCCTGGGTGCGGTCGCCGTGGCGATCACGATCGTGGTGTTTTCGTTCGCCTCGACGCTGGTCAAGCGTGCCGACACGCCCGCAGTCCTGGTCGCCTTCTGGCGGATGGTGATCACGGCAATCGTGTGGAACGCGATCGCCATGTCGTCGGGTCATCGCCCCAACTGGCGCAACATTCGTCTTGCCGCGTTACCTGGCGTGTTCTTCGGCCTCGACATCGCCTTCTTCTATCTCGGGGCCACCCACAACAGCGTCGCCAACGCCGAGATGATCAGTGCGATGACACCGTTCATCCTCGTGCCGCTCGGCGCCAAGTTCTTCGGCGAGCGGTTGAACTCGCGGGCGCTCGTGTTCGCCGTCTTCGCGCTTGGTGGAGTGGCCATGGTGTTGTTCGCTGCGCCGGCCAACGGCGACGCGTCGGTCCGCGGCAGCATCTTCGGGGTGATCGCGCTGGCCTGCTGGGCGGGCTACATCTCAGGGACGCGACGGGCCCGCGGCAAGATGGACGTCGCCAGCTACATGGCCGCGATGACTCCGGTGGCGACGATCGCCGTGCTGCCGATGGCATTGCTGCACGGCGACATGCTCTCGATCACCG
>JAYVOI010000158.1:0-4823 GCA_043758005.1 Ilumatobacteraceae bacterium | reverse complement strand
CATACTTCGGCATCGGTTCTCGCTCGGCGACGGACCCGTGATCGTGTACCCCGCCGTCACCAACCACCACAAGAACCACCGCTTTCTGATCGACCTGCTGGCGACGAGGTGGCGTGACACCGAGTTGCGACTCGTGCTGATCGGAGGCAGCGGCACCGCGGAAGCCGAAGTGCAATCGGCGAACGATCCGCGAGTCCTGCGTCTCGGGCGGGTGGCGGCTGCCGATCGCAACGGCCTGCTGAAGATGGCCGAGGCCATGGTCTTCCCCAGCCAGTACGAGGGGTTCGGGGCACCGTTGATCGAGGCGATGGCGCTCGGCTGCCCGGTCGTGGCCAGCAACGCGACGTGCATCCCCGCCGTCGTCGATGGTGCAGGCCTGGTGCTCCCGCTCGTGATCGACGCCTGGTCCGATGCCCTCGAACGTGTCGGCAACGATCGGTCGGCGATGATCGCCGCAGGGCGGCGACGTGCCGCCCACTTCACCGCTCTCGCGTCCGGTGCTGCGCTGGCCGCGGCGTATGCGAAGGCGCTCGGGCACGCATGAACCCGCGCCGACTGCGCATTGCGATCCTGTGCCCACACTTCGAACCCGACACCGCGCCGACCGGCGTGGTGATGACCCGGATCGTCGGTGAGCTCGCCGAGCTCGGTCATGAGATGCACGTCGTCACGGCGTTGCCGTGGTATCGCGACCACGCGGTCGAGCCCGGTTGGCGGGCGCGCTCGTCGCGTCACGAGTGGACGGCGTGGGGTTCGATCACGCGGGTCAACCCCTTCCCGGGTGGCGACAAGCGCAATCTCTTGCGCCGCGCGGCCGGCTTCGTCGGGTTCAGTGTGGTGGCCGGCCTGTCGTCGCTGCGCGGCGGGCGTGTCGACGCGGTGATCGCCATGTCGCCGCCGCTGACGATGGGGTTGACCGGGTGGGGCACCCACCTGATCCGTCGCGGTCCGTTGATCTTCAACATCCAAGACGTGTTCCCCGACGCGGCGATCGAGACCGGTGCCATCACGAACCGGCGCATCATCGCTGCCGCAACGTGGCTCGAGCAGATCAGCTACCACCGCGCCGCGGCGGTGACGGTGCTCAGCAGCGATATGCACGACAACGTCGTCGCCAAGGTCCGACCCTCGAAGCGCGCCGATGTGCGGGTCATCCCGAACTTCGTCGACACCGATGTCATCCGACCGCGCGATCGGATGACACCGTTCCGCAGGGAGCTCGGCATCGGCTCGGAGACCGTGGTGCTCTATGCCGGCAACGTCGGGTTCTCGCAGTCGCTGGAGATGGTGGTCGATGCGGCCAGAGCGTTGCCGTCGCTGACCTTCGTGATCAACGGCGACGGCGCGGCGCGATCGTCGCTGGTCGAACGCGCCGCAGGAATCAGCAACATTCGCTTCTCCGGCTACCAGCCGGCCGGCCGACTGCCCGAGGTGCTGGCCACTGGAGACATCCACCTCGTGCCATTGAAGGCCGGGCTCGGGCGGGTCAGCGTGCCGTCGAAAACGTATTCGATCCTTGCTGCGGGCCGGCCCGTCCTGGCCTCGATCGACTCGGGCACCGAGGTCCCGCGCATCCTTGCCGAGTCGGGGGGTGGCGTGTGCGTGCCGCCCGATGATGCCGATGCACTGCGCGAAGCGTTGCAACGACTGGCCGGCGACCCGGCCGGACGCGACGCGATGGGGGCCGCCGGGCGGCGATGGGTCGAGTCTGCGGCGTCGCCGGCAGCGGTTGCCCGGGCCTACGCCGATCTGATTGTCGAGCTGAACCAACGTCGATGACTCAGTTTTGATTCGGGGAGGCGATAGCCTCGCACCTTCGTGGCTCCGTCATCATCCGCCAAAAAAGTTGCCAGGCTCGCCTCGCGAGGCAAGGGCAAGAAGGTCCGCTTCCAGGGCGGCTCTATTTTCCCGATCGCTGTTGCTCTCGTCGTCCTCTTGGGGCTGCTGGCGATCGTTTACGGCCGCCAGAGCCGGCCGAGCGATGGCTCTGGTGTGCCGAGGGTCAATGACGGCACCAACACCGATGCGCACTGGCACGCTGCGTTCGGCATCTACATCTGCGACACCTTCCAGCCGAAGATCACCGGGACGAAAGAAGAGACCGGGATCGACTCCACCGGAGCCCAGGTGCTGCTGAGCGACAAGTTCAGGACTCTCGGCGTGCACAGCCATGGTGACGGCATCATCCACTACCACCCGTACTCGACCAAGGCCTCGGGGAACCGGGCCAAGCTCGGCGTGTTCCTCGACGTCTACGACACCAAGTTGACCGACACCGAACTCGTCATGCCGAAAGACCAGGGCGGCGACAAGTGGTCGACGAAAGACACCAAGTGCAACAAGAAGGACAGTGACCTGATCGTCCGGGTGTGGGACCACTTCGACAAGCCTGCGGACTTCCACGACGTCGTCACCGACTTCAACAACATCCGCATCACCAACGACGGCATGGTGTTCACCGTTGCCTTCGTCCCGAAGGGCACCGACATCCCGCAGCCCGACTGGGCAGCGCAGTTGCCCACGCTCGGCGCGTCTGACGGCGGCAACGTCGCCCCGCCGACCACCATCGTCGGCGCGACCACCCTGGTCCCGCCGGTCCCCGAGAGCACGACGATCCCCGGCGAGTCGACGACGTCGGTTCCCGGCGGCAGCGCCCCGACGACCGAGCCCGTGTCGACCAGCACCACGGCACCGGCGCCGTCCACCACCGGCGGCTGATGCGCGCCGTCGTACTGGTCGGCGGCTTCGGAACGCGACTGCGGCCCCTCACGCTGACCACGCCCAAGCCGATGCTGCCGGTCGGGCATGTGCCGATCATCGAACGGCTGGTCGACAACCTGGCCAAGGGCGGAGTCACGGAAGTCACCCTGGCGCTCGGCTTCAAGCCGGAACCGTTCGTCGACGCGTTCCCCACCGGTGAGTGCAATGGGGTCGCTCTGCGCTACGCCGTAGAACCCGAGCCACTCGACACGGCCGGCGCCATTCGGTTCGCCGCCGACTTCAGCGAGATCGACGACACGTTCGTGGTTGCCAATGGCGATGTGCTGACCGATCTCGACATCGCTGCGCTGGTCGAGTTCCATCGCCTGCACTCGGCCGAAGCGACCATCCACCTGATCGGCGTCGACGACCCATCGTCGTTCGGGGTCGTCGCCATCGACAGCGAAGGCCGGGTCGAGCGGTTCGTCGAGAAGCCGGCACCGGGCACCGCGCCGAGCAACCAGATCAACGGCGGTACGTACGTGCTCGATCCATCGGTGCTGCAGCGCATCCCCGCCGGCCGCAAGGTGTCGATCGAGCGCGTCACGTTCCCCGAGGTCGTCGCCGGTGGCCGCCTGTTCGCGATGGCGACCGACGACTACTGGCTCGACGCCGGGAATCCGGCGTTGTACCTGCAGGCCAACCTCGACCTCATCGATGGGACGCGGCGGCCGCACAACTGCGTGGGCGTGCACAGCGGTGCGCATGTCGACTCCACGGCCAGCGTCACTCACAGCGTCGTCGCCGATGGCGTGACCGTTGGCGCCGGCTCGTCGATCACCGATTCGGTGCTGCTGCCGGGGGCCGTTGTCGACGATCACGCCACAGTGGCAAACTCAGTGGTGATGGGCAAGATCGGCGCTGGGGCCAGCGTGACGCGGAGTGTGCTGGGTCTGCACGGTCGGGTCGCGCCCGGCGAATCCGCGTCGGATGAGCTGCGGCCCGCCATCGACCTGACGTGAACGCACTGGTCGTCGGAGGCGCCGGGTTCCTCGGATCGCACCTGGTCGATCGGTTGATCGCCGAAGGCAACACGGTCGACGTCGTCGACGATCTGTCCACCGGGTCGTTGGCCAACCTCGCCGAAGCGCGGGCAGCCGGTGGCGCGTTGAAGATCCACACCCTCGACGTGCTCGCCGACGAGTTCTCCGCGTTGACCGCCTTGCGGACCCCCGACGTGGTGTACCACCTCGCCTGGCTACCGCCGGGGCGCGGCGCGGCGGTGCAGGCCGGCAACGCCGTGCAGGGCATGCTGGCTGTGCTCGAGGCAGCCCGCATGCAGGGATCGAAGGTGGTCACGGCCTTGCCTGGGGCGGCGCTGTACGGCGATGTCCCGATGCGCGACCTGCCGATCAAAGAGGGTCACACGTGGAACCCCGTCGGATTGCACGGCATCGTCGCCAAGGCGATCGTCGACCTGCTGAACCTGTATCGCGCCGACCACACCGTCGAGTTCACGGCGCTGGCCATGAGCACCGTGTACGGGCCACGCCAGCGCGCCGATGGAGGAGTGGTGAGCTCGTTCGCCCACGCGCTCCGCGAGGGCACGAGTCCGTCGATCCACGGCGATGGACGCCAGACCCGCGACTTCCTCTACGTCGACGATGCCGTCGACGCCTTGGTCCGCGCCGGTGCCCGCGGCGGCGGACTGGTGGTCAACATCGGCTCGGGGGTCAGCACGTCGATCCGCGATCTGTGGTCGATGATGGCCGGCCCCGGTGCACACGCTCCCGTCGCCGCACCACGCCGACCCAACGACATCTCGTGGTTCGCCCTGTCGCCCACGCGGGCGCGCATCCACCTTGCCTGGGCGCCATGGACCGACCTCGGGGTCGGTCTGCGCTCACTCGTGTGACGCGGCCAGCAACGAGACACGGGCGAGCTCGGCACCGATCGCCGGGCTGCTCATCACCGACGGCGTGACCACCGCGCGCACACCCTCGGCCTCGACTGCATCAGCCAGATGCGCATCGATCGGATCGATCACGAGCGTGCCGGCGATCGCCGCGTAGAGACGGGCAACCCCGACGACGGAGGGCTCGTGGCCGAGCTCGCTCAGCATG
>JAYVOI010000157.1:0-4825 GCA_043758005.1 Ilumatobacteraceae bacterium | reverse complement strand
GCAACGCTGTTCGACGTGGCCAGTGGCCAGTTCGACGGCTGGCCGGCGATCCGCGCCTTCTTTGCTAGAGGGCTGTCGCGTTGCGACCACCTCACGTTGGTCCCCGACGAGTTCTGGTCGAACGACGGCGGGCTCGCGGTCCACTACGTGATGAGCGCCGGCGTGATCGACCCTGCCACGTTCGGTGCCGAGTACGTCGGCCGACGTTGGTCCGTCGGAGCCATGTCCTTCCTCCGTTTCGACGACGATCGCGTGTGCTACGAGGCCGACTTCCACGACAAGGGCGCACGCCTCAAATCGCTCACCAGCTAGGAAATTACTATTACTTCAAAGTAAATTTCTGAGGCCGCACGGACTACGGTCGCGGCAGAGATCAGTGAGGAGAAATTCCATGGCTACAGACGCTCGGTCCCCGGGGATCACGTATCAGGAGTTGCTCGACACCGACACCCACGAGGTGCCCAAGGTGCTGCGAATGGAGTCACCCAAGTACCTCGGCAGCGACGACATCTCGATCGAGCGATACACCTCCCGCGAGTGGCACGAGCGAGAGGTCGAGCGGATGTGGAAGCGGGTGTGGCAGTTCGCCTGCCGCGAGGAGCACATCCCGTACGTCGGCAGTTACATCGTCTACGACATCGCCAACCTGTCGTTCATCGTCATGCGGACGGCACCCGACGAGATCAAGGCGTACTACAACGCCTGCCTGCACCGCGGCCGCCAGTTGAAGGACTACGCCGGCCGCTGCGACGAGCTGCGCTGCCCGTACCACGGCTTCGCCTGGACCCTCGACGGCGCGCTTGCCGATGTACCGGCACGGTGGGATTTCGATCACGTCAACGACGATGCCTTCAGCCTGCCAGAGGTCAAGGTCGGGACGTGGGCGGGGTTCGTGTTCATCAACCCCGACACCGACTGCGCGCCGCTGAGCGAGCACATCGGCGATCTCGCCACGCATTTCGAGCGCTGGGACCTCGCCAACCGCTATGTGCAGGGCCACGTCTCCAAGGTGATCCGTGCCAACTGGAAGATCACGCAAGAGGCCTTCAGTGAGTCGTACCACGTCAACGCGACGCACCCGCAGGCCATGCCGTACCTCGGCGACACCAACAGCCAGGTCGACATCTGGGACACCTTCGCCCGCATCATCACCCCGGGCGGCATCGCCAGCCCGTTGCTCGATTGGGTGCCGACCGACAAGGACATCATCGACTACATGGTCGATACGCGCGTCGACGAGGACGGCGATCTCGTCGTGGTCGCCGAGGGCGACACGGCCCGTCACGCTTCGGCAGTGGCCGCCCGCGAACGATGGAGAGGCATCGTCGGCGATGGTGTCGACACCTGGTCGGATGCCGAGTTCATCGACAACATCGACTACACGCTCTTCCCCAACTTCCACCCGTGGGGTGCCTACAACCGCATCGTGTACCGCTTCCGACCGAACGGCGACAACCACCGCGAGGCGATCATGGAGGTCTTCCTGCTCGCTCCGTTCAAGGGCGAGCGACCGATGCCCGCCAAGACCACGTTCCTCAATCCCGACGACTCGTGGACGATGGCGCCGGAGCTCGGCATGCTCGCCAAGATCTTCGAGCAGGACAACTTCAACATGCCCAAGGTGCAGAAGGGTCTCGAGCAGACCAAGAAGCCGGGGATCACGTTGGCCAACTACCAGGAGAGCAAGGTCCGCTGGATCCACCAGGTCCTCGGCGAATGGGTGGAGGGCTGAGATGCTTGGTCAACGGCACCCGTTCGGCAAGGCCCTCTACGAGCAGGACGGCAACGGCAACGTACGCGTCACCGAAGGCGACCGAAGTGGTTTGTTCCGGCCCGATGGCTCCTGGATCGAAGGCGACGTGTACGTCGCCGATCCGCAGATGTGCAACTGGATCGCCGGTCCGAAGGTCAGACACCACCGCCTGCAAATGGACGTGATGTAGGCCCGGGTGACGACGTCCGTTCTCGAGATCGAAGGCTGCTTCAACTTTCGCGACGCCGGCGGCTGGCCCACGGCAGCAGGCATGACGATGCGACCCGGGGTGCTGTATCGCGGGGACGCCCCCGAGCGTCTGACGGCCGATGGCCGTGCCGCGGTCGACGCCCTCGGGCTGACGTGCGTGGTCGACCTCCGTCAGAAGCGGTTCGTCGAGATATCGCTGGGGTTCGCCGCCGACGATGTGACCCACCACATCGAGCTCGTCGACCAGATGATCGACTACAACCAGCCGCCGCGGCTGGAGGAACCGGTCGACCTCACGAACATGTACATCGACCTCATCGGTCGGTGCCAACCCCAACTCATCCGGGCGATCGAGATCGTCGCCGACCATGTCGCGGCCGGGCCGGTGCTCGTGCACTGCACCGCTGGCAAGGATCGCACGGGGCTCGTCGTGGCCTTGATCCAGGCCGCGATCGGGGTGTCGCTCGATCACATCGCCGACGACTTCACCCGATCCGACGCCCCGAGCCGGCGGCGCCGCGCGGCGATGCTGGAATCGCCCGTCACCGGCGATCCACCGGTGGCCCGCTCGCCGGAGTTCCTGTGGACGGCACCGCGTGAATCCATGCGACTGCTGGCCAGTCGAGCCCTCGAGGAGTTCGGCTCGCTCGATGCGTGGCCAGGCGGCCTCGGCGTGTCTCCCGCAGTGATCGAGCGCCTTCGCGCCGGGCTCCTGCGATGACGCTGCAGTTCGTTCCCAACTACGTCGACATCGCCATCGATCCGGCCAGCTGGGCTCAGGCCCGGGAAGCCGAGGGATGGTACGGCGTTGCCGTGGCCGACCACCTCTGGCACCGCGAGCGCGCCTATCCGCACCTGTGGGTGTCGCTCGGTGCGATGGCGGCATCGACGTCGCGCGTCACGCTCACGTCGTCGTTCGCCAACAACCTGCTCCGATCGCCGGTCGAGTTCGCCCAGGCCGCCATGACCATGCAGCAAGCCTCTGGCGGCCGATTCGAGGCCGGGCTCGGTGCCGGGTGGGTGCGAGCCGAGATCGAGCAGATCGGGCACCGGTATCCGCCGCCGGGCGAGCGGGTCAGCCGCTACATCGAGGCCATCACCATCGCCCGCGATCTCTTGCGCACGCGTCACTGCACGTTCCACGGCGAGTACTACGGCGTCGACGTCGACATCCTCGGCCCCGACGTGCCGCCGCCACCGTTGGTCGCGTCACTGGGCGGGCCGCGCTCGATCCGCGAAGTTGCCCCACTGGTCGACCGCGTCGAGTTGAAGGTGTCGAGCCCGGCAACTCGAGGTGGCGAACTCGACTACGCCGCGTTCTCGCTGATCGACGAGGCGCATCTCGACTCGCTGGTCGAGCAGGTCCGGGCCGTGCGGCCCGACGTCCCCCTCGGAATGTTCCTGCAGGTCGGTGTCGGCGACCATCCTCGACTCGCCCAGTTGGCCGAGATGCTCGGCGATTCGTGGATGAGCAGCTTCATCGGCTCCCCCGCCAGCGTCGCCGACGCCCTCCTGGCACTCGAGTCACGCGGCATCGAACGAGTGCAGCTCACGCCGTACGCGCCCGACACCTTCGCCCTGCTCGCCCCCTACCTCTGCGGCTGACGCCGCCTCGGCCGGCCGCCACGTCTGGCCTCGTTGGGCGCGATTTCGGTACTCCCACTACCGATTTCGAACCCGTTGAGCCTGGTCGGGCGCGCTGTGAGTAGCCGCAGTACCGGAATCGCGCCCGACCTCGGGCCAGGCGGCGCGTCCGCCATGTACCGGTCGATCGTGGATGATGCGTGTATAGAGGGGCCCGCCGGCCTCGCGTCACACACCCCACAGATCCGCGCCGCGTTGCGAGCAGTTCGGGCACCGGATGTCGCGACCACCAACTCGGTCACCTCGGCCAGCCTCGGGTATCTGTCGGTGCCCACGATGGACGGTGGCTCCTTCGTGGTCGACGGCCACACCCTGTCGTTCGGTCTCGCCGTGCACGATCCCGATACAGCGTTGCCCCAGAGCCCGACGAACGACGTCTCGGTGATGTACGTCGGTCGCGAGCAGTTCGGACCGCTCGAGGATCTGGTCGTGGGCGACGAGATCTATTGGCGACCAACTGGAGCGAGAGTCGAGACCCGCTTCCTTGTCACCAGCGATCAGACATACGACATCAACGTCGATCCAGCCACGACGGCCACGAGCGGACTCGTCGTCGTGATCGACACGGCCCTCCCGAACTCAGGTCAACGAATCGTCATCACAGCAGTCAAGGCGGCGAGCCCGACGACGACGGATGTGACGACGGCCCGAGCACCGAATCGGGTTGCAGCACTACGCCAGGCGGGCGGCGTCGACAGCCAACGTCGAGCCGGTCATGAAGGCGGCCAGGTCGCTCGCCGCGAACACCACGACCCTGGCGACATCGTCGGCAACGCCCATGCGACCCAGCGGGTTGGTCGACGCTCGTTTGGCGACGTCGAGCCCGGCCTTCAACAGCGGCTCCATCTCGATGCGCACGCCGGGAGTGTCCATCACCGTCGGCGCAATACCCAACACCCGGATGCCGAGTGGCCCGAACTCGAGGGCGAGCGCCTTGGTCGCCCCGACAACCGCGTGCTTCGACGCGACATAGGCGCTGATCCCAACACCCGCCCGGAACCCCGTGGTGGACGCGAGGTTGATGACCACCCCACCGTTCGGCATGCGCCGTGCCGCTTCGCGCGCACCGACGAACGTGCCACGGGAGTTCACCGCGAACATGCGGTCGATGAACTCGTCGGTGACCTCGATCGCCGGACCAGTGGCGTACGAGATGCCGGCGTTGTTGACCCAGATGTCGAGCCGGCCGAATTCGTGGATCGCCCGATCAGCAGCAGC
>JAYVOI010000156.1:0-4832 GCA_043758005.1 Ilumatobacteraceae bacterium | reverse complement strand
GACGCTCGCCTCGCACGAGGTCGTGCCACAAGGGCCCGACCGAACGCTGGTGCGCCAGCGCATCGACCAGCGTGGACCCGTCGGCGTGATGGTCGGTCTGCTCATGCGTCGGCTCACGCGCCGCTACCTCGACCTGGAGGCCCAGGGCCTCAAGTCGTTCAGCGAACAGCGGAGAAGCCGGCATCGCTCGCCCGCCTGACGAGCGTCGCCGTAGCGAGCTGCTCGACGCGGTCATCGATGCGTTCTCCAGTGGCGGCATCGGCGGGCGATCGCTGCGCGAAGTCGGAATCGCCGCCGGAACGAGCCACCGCATGTTGCTCCATCACTTCGGGTCGCGTGACGAGCTCTTGCTGACGATCGTCGAGGAGGTCGAGCGTCGTCAGGCGGCGACGCTCGCCGACCTCACGCTGGATCCCGCCGAGACGTTCGCCGCGATGTGGGGCCATCTACGCCGCCCCGAGCTCCGACCCTTCGCGCGGCTGTTCTTCGAGTGCTATGCGCGCGCCGCGCAGGGCGAGGAGCCGTTCACCCGTCTGTTGCCGGGAGCCGTCGATGGCTGGCTCGATGCCGTCGACGCTCACACCCACGGCAAGGCCGACCAAGGCATGGTGCGACTCGGTCTGGCTGTGACCCGCGGCCTGCTCCTCGATCTCGTGGCGACCAACGACGACGACGGTGTCGATGCTGCCGCGGCGAGCTTCGCGGCCATGCTGCGCCGCTAGAGGGCGTCGGAGTACGAAGCGAATCCTCGACTCTGGAAGTCGTCGTCGAACGCAAAGGCCAGTTCGATTGCACGGCTTCGCATGACCTCGAACGAGGTCCAATCGACGAGGCTCACACCACAAAGGCCCGCTGCCGGCATCGCCGCGGTGGCTCGGTCATGGAGACCCTGGTCGACCCACACCGTCGAGAACAACGGGATGAGGTCGTCGACCACGACCTTCACGGCTTCCATGCCGAGACGGCGCTGCGCCAGCGCAACGATCTCGACGACGACCGAGCCATGCGTGACGGCTTCGATGTCGTCGGTCTCGACGCCGTTCAACAGCTGTTGAAATGCTCTGCTCGCCGATTCGTGGTTGGCGTCGTCGGCGTCCAGCACTGCATAGATCGCCGAGGTGTCGACAAAGACAGGTGTGCTCACGCGGAGAACGCGTCCACCAGGGCTGCGTCGTGCTCGACGCTGGTGTTACTCCCGCCAGAGCGAAACGCCCCCACAGCCACACGAGCCCGAGCAACGCGTCGACCGCGATCCGAGTCGCCGATCAGCTCGTCGAGCGCCTCGCGCATCAGTGCGGCCTGCGAACGGCGCCGGAGCTCCGCCAAGCGTCGCAAGCCCTCAGCCTGCTCCTCGGTCATGGAGATCTGTGTGCGGATCATTTCCCGAGATGATAACAGTGTCAGTCAGTCTGTTATCACTCGATGAGCGTGAGCAAACAGAAGCGCGGAGCGTCTCTGCGCGCGCACAGAGGCATCGACACACACCGAGCGACGGAAATCTGGCGCCGACCGATTTGCCACGCCAGAGTTCACGGCCCAGGAATTACCGGAACAACTGTACTAGGAATGCCATGCCTGACTAATCTCGGCCGGTGACCAACGACCAGGGCCGTCGACGACGTGGTCGCGACACGAGCCCGCGCAGCACGCTGCCGTTGCAGCGTCCGTGGCAGCAGCCGCGCATGCGGTTGAACCACACCGAGGTGGTGTCGGCCGATGAGCTCGAATCGATCCACGAGGCATCGCTGACGATCCTCGAACGGATCGGCATGGACATCTGGGATGGCCAATCGCGCAGCATGCTCCGCGACGCCGGCGCCGACGTCGACGAGGCGACACAGCACGCGCGATTCCCCAAGGAGATGATCCTCGAGCGGATCGCCACGGCACCCGCCGAGTTCACACTGCACAGCTGGAACCCCGAGAAGAACCTGCACATCGGCGGCAACTGGATGGCCAACGGAACCGTGGCCAGCGCGCCGCACATCGTCGGGCTCGATGGCGTGCGTCGCACCGGAGACCAGGTCGGGTTCGACGATCTGTTGAAGCTCGGTCAGATGCTCAACTCGATCCACTTCGTGGCCGGCTATCCCGTCGAGCCAGTCGACATCCATGCATCCGTGCGCCACATCCACGCCGCATTCGACGTGCTGACGCTGACCGACAAGCACATCCACTGCTACAGCCTCGGCCGCCAGAAGAACCGCGATTGCATCGAGATGGTGCGCATCGCCCGGGGTGTCGATGACGCCACGCTCGACCGCGAGCCCTCGATCTTCACGGTGATCAACTCCAACTCCCCCCTGCGCCTCGACACGCCGATGTTGCACGGCATCATCGAGATGTGCTCCCGCAACCAACCCGTCGTCATGACGCCGTTCACGCTGGCAGGGGCCATGGCGCCGGTGACCTTGGCCGGTGCACTCGCCCAGCAGAACGCCGAAGCGTTGGCGGGGATCGCCTTCTGCCAGATCGTCCGACCGGGCGCGCCCGTCGTGTACGGCGGGTTCACATCCAACGTCGACATGCAGTCCGGCGCGCCGGCGTTCGGCACGCCGGAGTACGTGCGGACCGCGATGATCGGCGGTCAGTTGGCCCGCCGCTACCACCTGCCATACCGCAGCAGCAACGTGTGCGCCGCCAACGCCGTCGATGCGCAGGCCGCCTACGAGAGTGTGTTCGCGCTGTGGGGCTGCGTGATGGGTGGGGTCAACATGATGATGCACGGCGCCGGTTGGATGGAGGGCGGACTGCACGCCAGCATGGCCAAGATGGTGCTCGACGCCGACCTGTTGCACATGGTCTCGTCGATGATGGACCCCGTCGTGGTCGACGACGCCACGCTGGCCATCGATGCCATCGAAGAGGTCGGGCCCGGCGGCCACTTCTTCGGGGTCCAGCACACACAGGACCGGTATCGCACAGCGTTCTACAAGCCGATGGTCAGCGACTGGCGGAACTACGAGAGCTGGGACGAGGCGGGCAGGCCCGAGGCCGCCGGCAAGGCCCACGATCTGGCTGCCGCGTTCCTTGCCGCATACGAGCAACCGGAGATGGATCCGGCGCGGCTCGAGGAGCTGCAAGCCTTCGTCGCCCGCCGGGTCGCCGAGGGCGGCGTGGCCACCGATTGGTAACGCACCAAGTTTCAAGGAGCAAGGAATGAAAGCGTCAGCACAAGTCGTCGTGGTCGGGGGCGGGGTGGTCGGCGCCAGCGTGCTGTACCACCTCACCAAGGCGGGCTGGACCGACGTCGTGCTGCTCGAACGCAAGCAGCTGACGGCCGGCTCGACCTGGCACGCAGCGGGAGGCATGCACACGCTGAACGGTGATCCCAACGTCGCCCGCCTGCAGCAGTACACGGTCAACCTCTACCGCGAGATCGAGGCCGAGTCCGGCCAGCAGTGCAGCATCCACCTTCCCGGAGGGCTGATGTTGGCCGACACGCCCGAGCGCCTCGACTGGCTGCGCATGGCGCAGGCCCGCGGCAGGTACCTCGGCATGCACATGGACATCATCTCGATCGCCGAGGCCAAGAAGCTGAACCCGTTGCTGGAGGAGAAGTACTTCGTCGGCGCGTTGTACGACCCCGACGAGGGCAGCGTCGACCCGTATGGCGTGACGCACGCGTATGCGATCTGCGCCCGCAACCGTGGCGCTGAGGTCTACACCGACACATGGGTCACCGGGTTGCAGCAGCGGCACGACGGCACGTGGGATGTGATCACCGATCGCGACCACACCATCCACGCCGAGCACGTCGTCAACGCCGGCGGCCTGTGGGCCCGCGAGGTCGGACGCATGGTCGGGCTCGAACTGCCCGTCCTGGCGATGGAGCACCACTACCTGATGACCGAGCCGATGCCGGAGGTGATCGCCTACAACGAGGAGAACGGCCGCGAGTTGCCGCACATGATCGACTTCGCCGGCGAGATCTACGCCCGCCAGGAGGGCCAGAGCATCCTCTTGGGCACCTACGAGCAGGACAACCGGCCGTGGTCCCCCAACGAGACGCCGTGGGACTTCGTCTTCCAGCTGTTGCCCCACGACCTCGACCGCATCGCACCGGAACTGGAGCGCGGGTTCGCTCATTTCCCGGCTGTCGGCCGCGCCGGCATCAAGAAGTTCGTCAACGGCCCGTTCACCTTCAGCCCCGATGGCAACCCCCTCGTGGGCCCGATCAAGGGGATGCGCGGGATGTGGGTGGCATGCGCAGTGATGGCCGGGCTGTCGCAAGGCGGTGGCGTCGGCCTGTCGCTGGCCAACTGGATGATCGAGGGCGACCCGCACGACGACATCTGGGGAATGGATGTGGCCCGCTACGGCGACTGGGCGACATTGGCCTACACCAACGCCAAGGTTCGCGAGAACTACTCACGCCGATTCCGCATCACGTTCCCCAACGAGGAACTGCCTGCCGGACGGCCGTTGCACACGACGCCCATCTACGACCGGCTGACGGCTCACAACGCCGTGTGGGGTGCCGGCTTCGGCCTCGAGCACCCGTTGTGGTTCCAAGCGCCCGGGGCTGAGCCGGTGGAGAACGTCACGTTCCACCGCTCCAACGCGTTCCCGCTCGTCGCCGAGGAATCGAGGGCGGTTCGTGAACGGGTCGGCCTGTCCGAAGCATCGAACTTCGCCAAGTACAAGGTCAGCGGCGACGGCGCGGCGGCGTGGCTGCAAGGGCTGTTCACCAACGCGTTGCCCAAGATCGGCCGCACCAACCTGACGGCGATGTTGAACCCGCAAGGCCGGATCGTCGGCGAGTTCTCGGTGTCGCGGATCGGACCCGACGAGTTCTTCCTGTTCGGCTCACAAGCAGCAGAGGTGCATCA
>JAYVOI010000155.1:0-4849 GCA_043758005.1 Ilumatobacteraceae bacterium | reverse complement strand
CACGATCGAACCGCGAATGATTATGGTCGGAGCGCTCGCGCCTCAGCCGTGCTGCAAGTACTGGAGGACGGCCAGGACCCGGCGATGCTCGGTGTCGGATGTCGCCAGGCCGAGCTTGGCGAAGATCGACGAGATGTGCTTCTCCACCGCGCCATCCGACACGACCAGATGGCGGGCGATACCGACGTTCGAGCGGCCCTCGGCCATCAACCCCAGCATCTCACGCTCGCGCGGCGTGAGGCCGTCGAACGGGCCACGACGACGACGCGCCAGCAACTGGGCGACCACCTCGGGGTCGAGCACCGTGCCGCGCGCGTCGACGCGTTCGCAGGCGTCGACGAAGTCTCCGACATCGGCGACACGTTCCTTCAACAGGTAGCCGATTCCCTGGCTGTCGCTGGCCAACAACTCCGTTGCGTACCGCTCTTCCACGTACTGCGACAGCACGAGGATCGGTTGCTCGGGAGCAACGGCCCGTACTGCGACAGCGGCGCGAATCCCCTCGTCGGTGAACGTCGGTGGCAGCCGCACATCGAGGACGATGAGGTCGGGATGCAGTTGCTCGACGGTCGACACCAACGGCACGGCATCGACCAGTTGGCCGACGACCTCGTGCCCGGACTCGCGGAGCAAGCGGGCGATGCCTTCGCGCAACGGCACCGGCCCTCGATCGCCGCAAGCCGCGATGCCAGGCCCGACAACCCACCGCCGTGTTCGACCTTGGCGCCGCCGCAACCGTCGTCGCGCACATCCACCCGCAACACCCCGCCGGTGACGCGGCCATCGATGTGCACCAACGAAGCACCACTGTGCTTGGCCGCGTTGGTCAGCGCCTCGGCGATCACGAAGTAGGCGGCGGATTCCATGGTCGCCGGCGGTCTCGACGGCAGCGAGATGTTGACCTCGACGGGAATCGGGCTGCGCGCCGCCAACGCCGAGACCGCCGCATCGAGCCCGCGATCGGTCAGCACGGCCGGGTGGATGCCACGCACCAGGTTGCGCAGATCCGAGACCGCCCGCTTCGAATCGTCGTGGGCCCGCTCGACCGCCGTGCTGAGACCGGTGACCGACGGCATGTGGGCAGCGGCGAGGTCGTAGGCGCGCTGTGAATCGGACCCGTCGAGACGGTCGTTGATGTCGGCGGTGGAAGTGACCATGCCGCCGAGCACGACGACTCCGACCAGCGCGGCGAGCCAGACGATGAGGGTGCGGTAGCGATGGGCGGACGGAGGCGGAGGCAAGTTCATCGATCATGGTTCCACTGTGAGCCGAGGTGGCGTCCGGCGGAATCCGGCGGCCCGGCATCTCCGTGCGGGGGTTATCCCCACCTACCATGGGCACAGTGACCGGCACCCTCGTGATCCTCCGCCACGGCGAAAGCACGTGGAACCAGCTCAACCTGTTCACCGGGTGGCACGATGTGCCGCTCAACGCCAAGGGCCTGGCCGAGGGTTCTGCGGCCGGGCACACGATGGCCGACGCCGGGTTGCGCTTCGACGTGGCCCACACGTCCGTGCTGGCCCGCGCCGTGGTCACCTGCCATCTCGCCCTCGACGTGATGGACCAGGTGTGGCTGCCGGTGCAACGACATTGGCGGCTCAACGAGCGCCACTACGGCGCGCTGCAGGGGCTCGACAAGAAAGAGACCACCGACCGCCATGGCGCCGAGCAGACCAAGTTGTGGCGGCGCAGCTACGACGTGCCACCGCCACCCGTCGACACCGACAGCCCCGAGCATCCGCTCAACGATCTGCGCTATCGCCTGCTGCCGCCCGACGTGCTGCCCGCCAGCGAGTGCTTGAAAGACGTCGTGGCTCGCGTGCTGCCGTACTGGCACGACGTCGTCGCACCGCAGTTGCTGGTCGGCCAGAACGTGTTGATCACCGCCCACGGCAATTCGCTCCGGGCGTTGGTGATGCACCTCGAAGGGGTGTCGCCCGACGACATCGCCGAGCTCAACATCCCGACTGGCGCGCCACGGCAATACGACTTCGACGACGCCCTCCTGGTGACCTCGGCCAGGTACCTCGGCGACGCCGCCGCGGTGGCCGCCGCAGCAGCCAAGGTCGCCGCCCAAGCCGGCGGCTGACGACCCGTCGCGCAGCACGGTACGAGCCACGCACGCTGGATGTCTATGCTCTGCCGCTATGGCAAGCAAAAAGGCGTACCTCGACCATCTTCGTAAAGTTTCGTTGTTCTCGGCGTGTTCGCAGAAGGACCTCGAAAAGATCGCCAAGGCGGGTGACGAGGTCGTCATGCCGGCCGGCTCGCTCATCGTCGACCAGGGTCAAACCGGTCGCGAGGCGTTCGTCGTGCTCGAAGGCTCGGTGATGGTCAAGCGCAACGGCAAGAAGGTCGCCTCGTTGGGCCCCGGCACCGTCGTCGGCGAGCTCTCGCTGCTCGATCACGGCCCGCGCACCGCAACCGTGATCTGCGAGTCGGACTGCACGCTGTTGTTGCTCAGCCAGCGCCACTTCATGGCCGTGCTCGACGATGTGCCGTCGATGGCCCACAAGCTGCTTGCCTCGCTTGCCGGCCGCATCCGCGACCTCGACCGCCAGTACTACGGCTGAGGCTCGCCGACCGCTCCTGATCGACCGATGACGGCTCGGCGCAGCTGGGCGATCAGCAGCAACATGACCATTAACGCGGCTCCACCGGCAGCGATGGCCAACCTCCACAGCCAGACCTGTTGACCGATCCGGGCGCGGCTGGACTCGACCTCGGCGATCGAACGATCGAGCTCGGCGGGGATCGACGTCAGTGACGTCACGGCCTTGTCGAGCACCGGCCCGGCCTCCTCCACGGATCCCGACGCTTCTGCCAGATCGATCTCGACCACGGCGATCGACGCCTCCGCATCAGTCAGGCTCTTCGACAGGTTCTCGACACGGTCGAACACCGACACGACATCGAGCAACCCGCGCACGCCGGCGCTGACCTGTCGGGTCGCGACCAGTGCCTCGACTGTGCTGCTGAGGCCTTCGCCCACCACGGTGATCACCTGCTGCAGTTGCCCGGCGGACGACGCCGTATCCGCGGCAAGGTCGCGCGCCGTCGACAGCGACTGCTCGGTACGAGCCAGGCCGCGCTGGGTTGCGGCGGCGAGCCGGCCGATGGCGATCCACCCGGCAACGACCGAACCCACGATCAGCACACCAGCGAGCAGCGTGAGCATCTTCGACCGGTACATCGCCGCCCATTGTGGTCCGCCGCGTGGGCGGTGGGCGGCGATGCCACACAGTCAGTCGACGAGCGAGTAGTGATGCTCCAGTTCGCGACGCAGGGTCGGCGAGACGACATGGTTGCGATGGACCTTGGGGGCCCGCAGCACATCGGTCTTGTCGTATGGCACCACCACAGCACCGCCGGTGTCGAGATAGACCGGGGGCGACAGGGGGATGTAGTGCCGTGCGTGCAGCAGCCCTGGGGAAACAACACCCCACGTCGGCTCTTCGGTGATCTCGTCGTACACCACATCGGTGATGGTTCCGACTTCGGTTCCATGGCGATCGATCACTGGATGACCGCTGTATGTCTGCACTTCGTCGTTCATCTGTCCTCCTTGGGGCTAGGCCCGCAGATTGATGTCCGACCGCTTTGTGTTCCCTCTGAACCTACCACCGGGCACCCATTCTCAAACCCCGACGTCGTGCAACTATGGTCTGACCTGCCATGAGTACACATCCGGAGCCCTCCCCAACCAACTCAGGCGCTGGCCGCAAACGGGTCAAGCCGCACCAACTCGTGATCGGCATCGGCTGCTTCATGGGCCTGTTCACGCTGGTCTCGGGCATCGTGCCGCAGATCACCAGCTGGCACGACAAGAACTCAGCATCACGCGAGGTGTTCGGCGGGATCCCCGGGGCCCTGCAGGTCGCGTTCTACACGGTCATCCCGGTGATGCTGGTGTGGGGCGCCATCGTGTTCGCCGATCGAGTGCGCAACTGGGAACGCGGTGCACCCGATCGCCGGCGCACCACGACCAAGAACGTGAAGCGGCGTCTCGCCGACTTCCGAGCCGGCGTGTACATGCGCACGCTGTTGCGCGACTCGGCCGCCGGGCTGATGCACTCGATGATCTACTTCGGCTTCCTCGCGCTGCTGGGCGTCACGACCGTGCTCGAGGTCGATCACCAGATGCCCGAGAGCGCCAAGTTCCTGCACGGCAGGACGTACATGGCGTACGCGATGTTCGGCGACGTGGCCGGGCTGGTGTTCTTGGGGGGCATCGTCTGGGCGATCGTGCGCCGCTACGTGCAGCGGCCCTACCGCATCCGCATCAAGACCAAGCCCGAGCATGCCGCGATCCTCGGCACGTTCTTGTTGATCGGCGTCTCCGGCTTCTTCGCCGAGGCGTTCCGTATCGCCGAGATCGCACGACCGAGCTACGAGAAGTGGAGCTTCGTCGGCTACCCGTTGAGCCAACTCTTCAAGGGCTTGGCGCCCGACACGCTCACACTGTGGCACCAGATCATGTGGTCGCTGCACGTCGTCGGCTTCGTCGTGTTCCTCGCGCTGTTGCCGATCACCATGTTGCGCCACATGTTCACGTCGCCGCTCAACATATACCTGCGCGACCGCGAGCGCCCGAAGGGCGCGATGCGAGCAATGCCGGACCTCAGCGAGACATCGCTGGAGACCTTCGGTGCATCCGTGGTCGAAGACTTCACGTGGAAGCAACTGCTCGACACCGATGCATGCACGATGTGCGGGCGATGCACCAGCGTCTGCCCGGCGCACGCCACCGGCAAGCCGCTGGATCCCCGCGAGATCGTGCTGAAGACGGGCGAGGTGATGGCTGCCACCGCGGCGCACGGTCACGTCAGCCCGCCGATCGGTACCGACG
>JAYVOI010000154.1:0-11251 GCA_043758005.1 Ilumatobacteraceae bacterium | reverse complement strand
CACTGAGGCATGGGGTCCAGGTCGATGCGCCATTCGTCGGGCTTCTCCGTGTCGGCGCGTCGCGAGTTCCACGGGTGGAACTCGACCGTCGACATCTGCACGGCCCAGATCACCTCCGCCAGTTCGGTGACGCACAGTTCGTCGGCGTGCAACCCGTATCGGGGGAAGTGCAGCCGAACGGTGCCGAGCCACGGTGGTGCACCCGACGGCACGCGCTTCTGGTGCACCTTGTCGCCGGAGGTCCCCGTCGGGAAGCGGTGCAACATGCACGGCCGTTCGCGCAGGGCGTTGACGATGCCGGGACCGACAGCGAGGTAGTAGTTGACGAGATCCAGCTTGGTCTCGCCGCGTGTGGGGAAGTACACCCGATCTGGGTTGGTGACGCGTACGATGCGCTCGCCGACGGGAATCTCGATCGCGGGTGACTTTGGGGTTGCCACGCCACGACGGTACTGCCGGATCTCACTAACGTTGTGCTGATGAGTCGTGAAGAGTCGCGCGACGACGTGACGCTGACCAATCTCGACCAGCCGTTGTTCGACGATGCGGACGCGACCAAGCGGGAGCTGGTGGACTACCTCGACGGCGTACGAGAACGCATCATTCCAGCGCTTGCAGATCGACCCCTGTCGGTGATCCGCGTCCATCGAGGCCAGGAAGCGTTCATGCAGAAGAACGTGCCCAAATACGCGCCATCGTGGGTGCACGTGGTGAAGTTGTGGGCCGAGGCGTCCAAGCGCGAGGTGTCATACGCACTGTGTAATGACCGGCGCACCTTGTTGTGGTTCGCCAATCAGCGTGCGGTCGAGTACCACCCGACCCTGAGCCGCGTGGACCAGCCGGACCACCCGACCCATCTGGTGCTCGACCTCGATCCTCCGGTCGGAGACTCGTTCTCGATGGCGGTGCAGGCGGCGCATCTGGTGCGTCACGCGCTCGACGATCTGGGGCTCGAGGGTGCCGTGAAGACCAGTGGAGCCAAGGGAGTGCATGTCTTCGTGCCACTCGCCGGCCACGTGTCGATGGACGACGCAGCGGCCGCGACACGAGCCATCGCGGTGCGCGTCGAGCGCCTCGATCCCGGCATCGCCACGACGGCATTCATGAAAGAGGACCGTGGCGGCAAGGTGTTCATCGACTCGACGCGCGTCGGGGGAGCGACGGTCGTTGCGGCCTACAGCCCTCGGGTCCGCCCCGGGGTGCCCGTTTCCTTTCCCGTGGAGTGGAGCGACCTCGACCAGGTCGCGCCGCGCGACTTCACGGTCCACACGGCGTTGCAGCAGCTCGGTGACCGCGACCCGTGGGCCGAGCTGATGCCTGCCGCGCAGTCGTTGAGCCCGGACCTCGTCGCCGAGGGACATGCCATCCCTGTCGCCCGAGTGCAGGCGATGCACGAGGGCAAGCGGCGCGCCCGCACCCGCCGCGCTGACGCCGCCGACTGAGCGCTGCCGCATCCGACGTTTGGATTCACGTTCGATCGGCAATCAGTGGTCCACCCGTTGCACGGGCCCCCCACTCAAGGAGAGACGTCGTCTCATGTTCGGTTTCATCGTGTATCTCATCGTCATCGGCCTGGTCGCAGGATTCATCGCCCGGGCGTTGGTTCCCGGCAGGGATCCCATGTCGGTCAGCGCCACGATCCTTCTCGGGATCGTCGGTTCCTTCGTCGGGGGTTTTCTCGGCTACGTCCTGACCCACCACGACGCGCAGGACGGCGCATTCCAGGCATCGGGAATCATCGGGTCGATCGTGGGGGCCGTCATCGCCCTCCTCGTCTATCGAGCCATCGGCTCGCGCGGCAGCCGCCACCTAGTCTGAGCTGATGGCGCAACACATCATCAGCTTTCTGAGCGGCGGTCACGCTGTCGAGAGTGACCGTGGCGTCGACAGCAACGCCCGGATGACGGCGCTGCTGGGTGTGTGCTTGCTCGTCGTCTTCGGCATCGAGAGCGTCACGGTGATCGATGTGCGACAGATGTTCACCTGGCACGTGTTCGTCGGGTTGTTCATCGTCCCGCTGGTCTGCTTCAAGTTGGCGACCACCGGCTACCGCTTCTGGCACTACTACCGAGGTGCCGAGCCGTACCGTCGCAAGGGTGCGCCGCACCCGATACTGCGAATCGGCGCTCCACTATTTGTCGTCGCCACGCTCTCGATGCTGGGCGCGGGGATTGCCACGTTGGCCGTCGGGCCGCAACATTCGGATACGTGGCTGACCATTCACCAGGGAACCGTGATCGCCTGGGCCGTGTTGATCAGCGTCCACGTTCTGGGCCACGGCCTCGAGACGTGGCGCCTCACCACCGCCGAGGTGCGTGCCAAGCCGCCGGTACCGCGGCGGGGCCTTCGGTTGATCTTCGTCGCGGCGAGCCTCGCCATTGGGTTGACCGTCGGTGTGGCGTCGCTCGGCTGGACCACCGCGTGGCGCAACCGGCCGCGCCATGGCGATGGCCGCGCGCCGGCCACGGTGCTCGTCGCCCGCTGAGTCCGGTCGAGTGGAGTGGTTGACGCCCACCTGGGTACGCCGAGCCACTCCACACCGTCCGTCAGCTGGAGCGGATCTCGTCGAGGATGATGACGCTCTCGGTCGAGCGGACACCGGGCATTCGTTGGATCTGTTCGAGCAGCACGTCGCGCAGCGCAGGGATGCTCTCGGCGCGAGCGATCAACATCAGATCGAATCGCCCGGCGCACATCGCCAGGTACTCCACGCCGGGTATGGCAGCGAGATCGGTGCGCAGACTGCGCCAGTCGTGCTGCTCGATGTCGATGAACACCAACGCGGCGACGCCCAACCCGACGGCGTTCGGATCGACGGTCGCCGTGAACCCGGTGATGATGCGCTCGTCGCGGAGTCGCTGCAATCGCGTATGCGCCGTCGAACGCGACACGCTGACCTGCGCAGCGAGGTCTGTCAGCGAGATTCGGGCATCGCCCACAACGGCATTGATGATCGCCTGATCGACACCGTCGATCTGTCGGCTGGATCCATGCGGAAGTGGCAGTCGATCGACGTTTTGATCCATCCGGCCAGTCTATTCTGTCGCTTCGTCGTGATCTGGCGGAGATGATCGACAAATCATCGTGATCGGGAGATGATTACCGGATGACTGGTGCAGTACTCGAGCTTCCGAACAACCACCCCGGTTTCGCGGACCCGCAGTATGTCGAGCGTCGCAACCACATCGCCGCACTCTCGACGCGTGACCCGATCGGCAGTCGCCCCCCACTGGTCGACTACACGCCGAGCGAGAACCACGTGTGGTCGACCGTACATGCCGCACTGAAATCGTTGCATGGCGAGTACGCCGTGAAGGAGTACTGCCGCGCTTCGTCGGTGCTCGACCTGCCGACCGATCAGGTGCCGCAGCTGGCCGACGTGTCCGACCGCCTGACCGATCTCACGGGGTGGCGGTTGTGCGCCGTGCCGGGCCTGGTGTCCACGGCGGAGTTCTTCGCCGCGCTGGCCGATCGTTGCTTTCCCTCATCGCAGTACGTGCGCCACGCCTCGGTGCCGTTCTACACGCCGGAGCCCGACGTGATCCACGAGTTGATCGGGCATGCCAACTCGTTGGCGTCACCGCGGATCGCCGGGCTCTACGAGCGGGCCGGTCAGGTCGCCTGCCGTCTCGAAGATCCGCGCTTGGCCGAGCTGCTCGGCAGGGTCTTCTGGTTCACGCTCGAGTTCGGTGTTGCGATGGAGCGTGGCGCGCTGCGCACCTACGGCGCCGGTTTGCTGAGCTCGTACGGTGAGATCACCAACTTCCGAAACGCCGACGTGCAGCCGTTCGATACGAGTGCAATGGGTACGTTCGTCGACTACGAGATCTCGACGTTCCAAGACGTCGTGTTCGCGGCCGATTCCTTCGACGACGCAGAGGCGCGGCTACTTCGATTCTTCGACGAGGTCGCTGCCGCGTAGACCGCACGACAATCGGTCTCCGATCCGTTCCGCAGCAGGCCGGGCGTCGCCTCGCCGTTCAACAGGCACAGGCGCTGGTCGTTGAGCGCCTCCAAGTTGGTGCCGTAGACGACGTGGTCGGCGCCGGTGCGCTTGCACTCGTACATCGCCGTGTCGGCCTGATGCAGCAGCGTCTCACCATCGACATCGCCGTCGCGGCTGACCGCGATCCCGATGCTGACCTTGGGGTTGATGGTGACACTGCGACTCTTCCATGGTGCCGAGAGGACGATGGAACAACGATTGGCGAAGTCCAGCGCCTGGGCCTCGTCCGCGCGTGGCATCAAGACGGCGAACTCGTCGCCGCCCAGTCGGGCAACGGTGTCTTCCTGATCGGCAATGCGCCGCAGTCGATCGGCGAGCTCGATCAACAGGAGGTCTCCGCTGGCGTGACCGAGCGCGTCGTTGACGCGCTTGAAGTTGTTGAGGTCGAGCAGCAGCAGCGCGTTGGAGCCCTGGCAAGCGCCGGAGCAGAGGGCGGATCGCATCCGATCGCCGAGCAGTGCCCGGTTCGGAAGATCCGTCAACGCGTCGTGCACGCCACGGTGGGCCAGTTCGAGCTCGGTCCGCTTGCGATCGGATACATCGATCAGCACGGTGCGCACCCGTCGGCGGTTGCCCTTGGTCGAGACCGTCGTACGAAGTTCGACGTAGCAGGTGTCGGCGCCCGACATCACGCGAACCTCCGTCGTGACCGGGCAGCCGGTCTCTTTCGCGCACAGCACGGCATCGACGGCGAGTTGGCGGTCGTCGGGGTCGACAAGGTCGAGCAGGGCTTGGTCCGAGCGCGCTGACGGGCCGATGATCTGTCGCGTCCGTTCGTTCATGTACAGCATCTCGCCCGAATGGAAGTCGGTTTCGAAGACGTAGGCATTGATGCCGTCGAGCAGCTCTTCATAGCGACGATTCGCGGTGAGGTTCCGATTCTTCAGGTAGTCGACCGCTCGAGCAACGGCCATCGTCGACAGTGTCGCCGGGACGGCGAACGCCAACAACACACGATCGTCGTGGATCATGCCGGCGACCACGAGCAGGAGGCCACCAGCGATGATCGATGGTTGCAACACCCGCTGGCGAACGCCCATCGCCCCGGTCACCGCGCCGACGAGCTGGCATGCGACGACACCGACGACCACGATCGGGTTGATGATCGCGCACGAGCCCGCCACGTACTGATCTGCCGCCAGCGCCCATCCCGCCTCGCCGTTGCGTCGATGCTGGATGCCGACGAGCAGGTTGAAGGGCAACACCAAGCAGATGACCGTGACGGCCACCGCACGTGATCCCGATATCCACGATGCAACAGCGAAGGCGACCAGCATCACCGATCGTACCTGGTAGGTGCCGCGCCACAGGCGGCCGTCGTCCCAACGGTGCCACGGGTGACCGCTGAGCCCGACCTGGCTTCGCTCGCCGGGGCGGCCGGTGTCCCCGAGCTGCAACGCGGTCGTCGCCGGTGCGCGACCGTCGAGGTGGGTGACTACATCCACAGTGAGGTATCGGTCGGTCGAACGGCCACCTTGAGCCGCGATGTCAGGCGTCGAGGGCGGCGAGCACCGGTGCGAACCATTCGATCGAGTCGCGAGTGATGGGATCGACGACCAGTTGCACGTGGTCCGCGCCGGCCTCGGCAAACGCCTTGACCTGGTCAGCGACCTCCAATGCGGTACCGCGTACCGGTTCGACCGGGGTGCCGCCGTAGGCGCCCATCCGGCGGCCGACACCACCTTCGAGTTGGATGAGGACGGCACACGTCGCCGACACACTGCCTGCTGGACGGCCGTGCTCAGCGACCTGCTGATCGACGCGGGCCTTGAGCTCGGCGAAACCGGCCGGGGTGTTGCCGTAGTCGCTCCACCACACGTTCCATGCGTCCGCATAGGGGAGCGTGATCGACAGCATTCGTGGCCGAGTCGAACCGACCATCAGTGGTGGGCCTCCGGGTCGCGTCGCACGCGGGTGCAGCACGCACCGCTCGGCTCGATAGAACTCGCCGGCGAAGTCGATCTCGCCCTCGGCGAGCAGGGTGCGAATGATGGTGAAGGCCTCGGCAAATCGACTGACCCGTCGATCGAATGGGAAGCCGAAGGCTCGATACTCGCGCTCGTTCCATCCTGACCCGAGCCCGAGGATCAGCCGGCCGCCCGAGATTGCATCGACGGTCGCTGCTTGCTTCGCCAGCATCGTCGGCTCGTGGAACCCTGCGGAGGCGACCAGGGGACCGAGCAGCACGCGTTCGGTGGCTGCCGCCAACGCCGCCAGCGACGTCCATACCTCCCACGGCCCACGAGGGCCGACGGCGAGGTCGTACAGCAGATGGTCGCCGAGCCACACCGAGTCGAACCCGACCTGTTCAGCGGCCTGCGCCATGCGGATCAGTTCGGGAAAGGGAACCTCCCACTCGACCTCCGGCAGTTGAATCCCGACGAGCAGCGGACGAGTCACGACCGCACGCTAGTCAGCGCCATGCGTCAAGCCGAGCGAAACGAGACCGTTGCGTATGATGCGCCGTCGCACACGTGAGACAGATCGTCAACGATCGAATGGAGAAACGATGAGAATTGGCGCTGTCTTCTCACAGGCCGACAGTGGCGTCGATCCGGATGCGATCCGGCAGTGGGCAATCGACGCCGAGGCTGCGGGCTTCGAACACTTGATGGCCTACGACCACGTGCTCGGTGCCTCCATTGCTCGTCTCGGTCCCGGCCCGTTCGGCAGCTTTCTAGCAGCTCCGTACACATCCGAGCACACCTTTCACGAGGTGTTGGTGTTGATCAGCCATCTCGCTGCGGTGACCACTCGCATGAGTTTCATCACCAGCGTGCTGGTGTTGCCGCAGCGCCAGACAGCTGTGGTGGCCAAGCAGGTGGCGTCAATCGACCTGCTCAGCGGTGGTCGGATTCGCCTTGCAGTCGGAGTCGGCTGGAACCCCGCCGAATACGAGGGCCTGGGAGTCGATTTCGCTGATCGCACGGCGATGCTCGAGGAACAGATCGACGTCATACGTCTGCTCTGGACGCAACCCCTCGTCGACTTCGACGGCAAGTTCCATCATCTCAGCGGCGTGGGCATCAACCCATTGCCCACGCATTCGCTGCCGATCCTGATCGGCAGCGGTGCGTCAGACGCCGTGTTACGGCGCGTGGTGCGCAAGGCCGATGGCTGGATGCCGTTGCTGATACCCGGTCTCGACGCGATCGACATCGGGACGGCAGTCACCAAGCTGCGTCAGTTCGCCGAGGAGGCGGGCCGCGATCCGGCCACGTTGCCGATCCACGGACGCGTGTACATCGGGCCCGGCTGGCAGGCCGCATTCGACGCCGCGCTCGAACTCGGGTTCGCCGATTGCAGCATCGGTTTCAACCGACTCGCCCAGCCGGGTTTGTCCCACGCCGAGCATCTCGACGCGATCATCGCCGTCAAGCCCGACATCGACGCTCGGGTCGGCTGAGCAGAAGCTGTGAGCGACGACGTCATCATCGCGGGAGGTGGGATCGGTGGTCTCACCGCGGCGCTCAGCCTGCACCGCGCCGGCCTGCCAGTGCGCGTGTTCGAGAGTGTCGATCGGATCCAGGCACTCGGGGTCGGCATCAACCTCTTGCCTCACGCGGTGCGCGAACTGGATGCGTTGGGGCTGGCCGACAAGCTGGTTGCCAACGGGCTGACCCCCTCGACCCTCGCGTACTTCACCAAGCGTGGCGAGCCGATCTGGGACGAGCCGCGTGGGCTGGCTGCCGGCTATCGGTGGCCGCAGATCTCGATCCACCGCGGCGCGCTGCACACGATCTTACACGACGCAGCGGTCGCCCAAATCGGTGCCGACCGCATCCACACGGGGTGTCACCTGGTTCAATTCTTCGAGACGCCGGGAGGGGTGGAGGCCACGTTCATCGACCGGCGAACCGGGGCGGACAGCGCCACAGCGACCGGCTCGATGATGATCGCCTGCGACGGTATTCATTCCGTCGCCCGGCGGCACTTCTACCCCGACGAGGGCATGCCGAAGTGGAACGGCGCGTTGCTGTGGCGCGGGCTCGCCGAAGGCGGGCCGGTCTTCGATGGTCGCACGATGGTGTGGGCTGGTCATCCGCGGCAGAAGTTCGTGCTGTACCCGCTGCGCGACCTGCCCGACGGTAGTCAGCAGCTCAACTTCATCGCCGAGTTGCGCACCGACGACACCGAATTGCTCGAGCGAGAGGACTGGAACCGGCCGGGTGACCTCGCAGACTTCCTTCCGCAGTTCGCCGGGTGGACGTTCCCGTGGCTCGACGTGCCGGCGTTGATCGCCTCGGCGCCGACGACGTACCTGTTCCCGATGGTCGACCGTGACCCGGTCGACCGCTGGTCGTTCGGTCGCACGACACTGCTCGGCGATGCCGCCCACCCGATGTACCCGATCGGTTCGAACGGCGCCTCGCAGGCGATCCTCGATGCCAGAACGCTCGCTGGTTGCCTGCTGTCGTACCCGGACGATGTCGAGCACGCCCTGCAGCGCTACGACGAGGTGCGCCGCCCGGCGACCTCGGCGATCGTGCTGGCCAACCGAGGACTCGGTCCCGAGCTGCCTATGCAGCTGGTCGAAGAGCGCGCTCCCGACGGGTTCGAGCGGCTGTCGGACGTGATCGGTCCGGACGAGATCCTGGAGGTCACCGACGGATACCGGAAGATGGCCGGCTTCTCGCTGCAGCAACTCCACGATCGGCCATCACTGGCCGACGTGCCGTACTAGAACGAGAGCGACGCGCAGAGTGCCAACAGGCCGGAGTCAGTCAGCTTCGACAGGGCGTAGTCCATGCGGTCGGGCCACGTGGAGAACTTGGCGATCACCGTGTTCGACGGATGGTGGATCATCAGCACCTGACCATTGATGCCCAAGCCGCAGTAGATGCCGGTGATGCTGTCGTAGACCCACCAGAAGTCGCGGTAGCAGGCGTTCGGCCCTGCTCGGCCCTCCTGTGGCGGCAGCACGAACGCGTCGATCAGATCCTGTTCGTACGTCGTGGGCCGGCGCACCCAATCGGCCGGTACGACCTGGCGGCCGTCGAACTCGCCGTGATACAGGCACATGACCCCGAATCGGGCGAGGTCTTCCAACGTCGTGCAGATGCCACCCTCGACGACGGGGAAGCCCGCCGTGTCGACGATCACGTCGGCGTCGCTCGCGGCAACCTGCGACCAGATGTGGCGGGAGAACAACTCCGGAAACGTCTGCCCGGTCGCCTCGCACATCACCCACGCCAAGACATCGGGGAGGATGGAGCGGTATTGGAACAGCCCGCCGTGCTCGGACGCATTGACGAGCTCGGGAATCCACTCGTACGTGTCGTGGGCGATGTCATCGCGCACACGGGTGATGTAGCCCGAGATCTGCTCGAGCAGTCGTCCCTCGCTCTCGGGGTCGGCGTAGTCCGCTTCGTCGAACAACGTCCCGGCGCGCATGTCGAGCAGGTGCTCCAGCGTGCACCCTTCCCACGACGTGCCGTGAAGGACGGGGATGTACTCGGGAACGCAGCGAGCCAGGTCCAGCACCCCTTCGCCGACCAGCACGCCGGCGAGCGTCGCGGTCAGCGACTTCGACACCGACATCAACAGGTGCGTGTCGTCGGGCTGCATCAACCCTCCGTAGTGCTCGAACACGACCTCGCCGTCGTGCACGACCATCAGCCCGTCGGTGAAGGTGGCCTCGAGCATCTCGGCGAACGTCCAATGGCGATCGAGGTGGTCGAACGTGAAGGTCCGGAGGTCGTTCAGCCGTCGCGGCAGCGGTTCGACGTGGCCGGTTGAACCGGCAATGCGCGCCGTGCGAGTCAGCTCGCGGACGTGCAGGAAACCCCACCGATTGTGCGGCGGCTCGATCCAGTTGGCTGAGTCGGTCTCACCTCGTGCCGCCCTGAACTCCGATCGCATCGCCGCGACCCTAGACGCGCCCGGCGATTGACGGCTCCGGCGTGTCGCGGGAGGTGGCTGGAGCGGGTGATGAGCTTGCCTTGACGTTTTGTACAATCGAACGACGCCGATGTGTGGGAGAGACGTGCTTGCTGAACGACTGAACAACCTGGGAACCGAAACCGCGTTTGCCGTGTCGCTGGCTGCGGCGGAGTGGGCGGCGAAGGGCAACATGGTGTATCCGTTCCACCTCGGCGACATCAACCTGCCGACGCCTGCGAATGTGGTCGAGGCGATGAATCGGGCGATCGCCGATGGCAAAACGGGATACTGCGCCGCCGCTGGGATCGCTCCGCTGCGTGAGGCGTTGGCCGACGACGTCTCGATGCGCCGTGGCATTCCCTACAGCGCCGGCAACGTCGCGGTGCAACCGGGCGGCAAGCCCGTGATCGGCAAGTTCTTGCAGGTCGTGATGAATCCCGGCGACGGGGTGCTGTATCCCACACCCGGCTACCCGATCTACGAGAGCCAGGTCGAGTACTTCGGTGGGATCGCCCAGCCGTATCGGTACACCCAGACCTCCACCGGGTTCGCGATCGATCTCGACCATCTGCGCTCGCAGATCACATCGGCCACCAAGGTGCTGATCTACAACAACCTGCAGAACCCGCTCGGTTGCGAGAGCTCGCTCGACGAGATGCGGTCGCTCGCCGACCTGGCCATCGAGCACAACCTGTGGGTGCTCAGCGACGAGGCCTACTTCGAGATGCGGTACTCGGGCACCAGCACGTCGATCGCCTCGTTCCCGGGCATGCGTGAGCGCACTGTGATCCTGTACACGTTCTCCAAGAAGTTCGCGATGACCGGATGGCGACTCGGCGCGGCGATCGGACCCGACGAGGTGATCGCCCAGATCACCAAGATCAACACCAACGACGAGAGCTGCACGACGCACTTCGTGCAGGCCGCCGGTGTCGAAGCACTGCAGGGTGACCAGTCGGGAGCGCAGTCGATCTTGGCCGAGCTCGAGCGACGACGCGACGCAGCGGTCGAGCAGTTGCAGACGATCCCTGGCTTTGTCATCGCCAAGCCCGACAGCACGTTCTATCTCTTCCCCAACGTCACCAACGCGATGGATGCGTTGGGCTTCACCGACGTTGCCGAGTTCTCCGACGCGGCACTGCGCGCCACGGGTGTGTCGTTCTGCACGCGGCGCCATTTCGGCCGACCGTTACCCAGTGAGACCGAGCACTACGTGCGGTTCGCGTACTCGGGCATCTCCGTCGAGGACATCGGCGCCGGTGCCGGCATGCTGCGCGAATGGATCGAGGCCGCCTGATGGCGCGGCCTCGGATCGTCGTCGCTGGACGGATCCCCGATGCCGGACTCGATGTGCTCCGCCCA
>JAYVOI010000153.1:0-11265 GCA_043758005.1 Ilumatobacteraceae bacterium | reverse complement strand
GCCCCAGCGAATGGCCGAGCTTGACGACGGCTTCGACGATCGTGGTGTCTTCGGGGTCGATCCCGAGCCCGCTGACGAAGGACCGATCGACCTTGATGGCCTCGACCGGGAAGCGCTTGAGGTACGTCAACGACGAGTAGCCGGTGCCGAAGTCGTCGACGGCGAGGTGCAACCCGAGGCTGCGCAACTCGCGCAGCGCGACCGTGGCCGCCTTCACGTCGCTCATCAACGCCGACTCGGTGATCTCGAGCCACAACGAGTCGGCCGTCAACCCGCTCTCGGCGAGAGCCTCCGACACCATGCCGTGGAATGCCGAGCTCATCAGCTGACGGCCGCTGACGTTGACGGACACCGTGAGGTTGGCGAAGCGGGGCAGGCGCACGCGCCACTGGCCCAACTGAGACAGCGAGGAGCGCAGCACCGCGGCGCCGACCTCGCCGATCAACCCGGTCTCTTCGGCCATCGGCAAGAACTGATCCGGCCCAAGCAGGCCACGGTCGGGGTGCCGCCAACGGGCGAGCACCTCGAACCCGATCAGATGACCGGTGTCGAGCCGAACGATCGGTTGGTAGTACGGCACGATCTCGCGACGCTCCAGACCCCGGCGGAGTTCGTTGGTGGTGCGCAGCGTCAACACGGTGGCATCGTGGGTGCCCGGCGAGAACACCTCCACGCAGTCGCGCCCGCGGGCCTTGGCGCGGTACATCGCGGCGTCGGCATCGCGCAGCAGGTCAGTGGTGGTCACGCCGACCCGGTCGGCCACGGCGATGCCGATGCTGGCGGTCACGAACAACTCGGCGCCATCGACCACCAGCGGATGGGCGATCTCGGCGCGGAGACGCTCGGCGATCTCGACCGGTGACACCGTGGCGCCGATGTCGCGGAGCATGACGATGAACTCGTCGCCACCGAACCGGCTCAACATGTCGCGATCGCGCACGACCGCGCGCAGACGCTCGCTCATCCCACGGAGCAACTCGTCGCCCACACCATGACCGAGGCTGTCGTTGATGACCTTGAAGTTGTCGAGGTCGATGAACATCACCGCGACCGCGCCGGGCTCGCTGGTCTCCAAGAAGCGGGCCAGCTGATCGAGGAACCGGAACCGGTTGGGCAGACGGGTGAGCTCGTCGTGGGTCGCCGCCCATTCGAGCCGCTCTGCGCTGTGGCGCTGCTCGGTGATGTCTTCGATGTGTGTGATCGCCAAGCTGCGTCCGTCGCCGTCATCCATCACCGAGACCCAGGCGCGCGCCCACATCACACTCTGGTCGTTGCGGATGTAGCGCTGCTCCATGTGGTACGAGTCGGCGGACATACCTGCGGTGTGCGTCTCGCCGCGCTGCCAATCGTCGGGATGGGTGATCGATTGCATGGCTCGCCCGAGCATTTCTGATCGCGTGTACCCGAGCATCGTCGCCAGTGACTCGTTGACGTCGATCAACACGCCGCTGTCGGCACTCGACAGCGCCATGCCGGTGGGTGCTCCGTGGAACGCCAGCCGGAACCGCTCTTGGGCGAGGTCGAGATCGTGCGCTTCGCGCACACGACTGGTGATGTCGCGCAGTGTCACCACGACACGTTCGGGATCGCGCATCGGCGCATGCACGTCGGCCTCGAGCAGGATCTCATGACCGTCGGGGTGATCGAAGGGGAACACCGGGCTGTCGATCTGCTGGCCGTTGCGCAGCTTCTCCCAGACCTCGAGCAGCAACGGCCGATCGGCGGGCCGGACCAACGAGGTGAAGGTCTTGTTCAACACCGCGGGGTGCGACCGGCCGGTGATCTCGAGGACCGAGTGATTGGCCTCGACGATGCGCCCCTGCGCATCGAGCACGACCACCGAATCGGGGAGGTCGTCGAGGAGGGCTCGCAGTTCCGCCTCGGTATGACGGAGGTTCGTGATGTTGTCGCTCAGCCGATCCGACAACGTGCTCGAGTGGTACCAGGTCGCCAGTTGTTCGACGATGATCAGCAGCCCGGCGAGGGCACCGATCACAAGGGTCACCGTCGTCGCCGTGCTGTGGTGGATCATGTAGCGCCATGCCGCGAACCACACAGCGACCATCACCGGCAGGTGTACGACGAGGAGGCGAGACAGTGTCGGGCGGGTGTACCGCACCACGCCGCCGCTCGGGAGGCCCGCGGTCATGCCGATGACGGCGAACCCCAAGACCCAGCACGGCCAAGACACCGCGAACGACGTGTTGGACGTCGCACCGACCGACGCCGAGTACGCGGTGTCGGCGATCGTCAACAGCAAGGCTCCGGCGAACAGCCCGGTGCGCGCCGGGGATCGCCCGATCAGCAGCATCAGGCCGAGCATCGTTGCCAGGGCGATGTCGGTCAGCGGGTAGATCAGCATCGCCAGTTGGGCGGCGAGCGAGAACCGCGCCGGATCGCCCACCCCAGCACGGATGATCAACTCCCAGGCAATGAAGCTGAGCGCGACCGACAGCACGAGGGCGTCGACCATGAACACCAGTCGCGTTGTCCGCTCGAATGGTCGGGTATGCACGACGACGGCGCCGATCGCGCCGACCGGGAACGCGAGGTAGCCGATGTCGGAGAACGATGGCCACGTGGTCGAGCCGTTGAGGGTGATCTGGGCGATCCACAACAGTTGGCCGAACGCCCAGCCGAACGAGCCGAGGCAGAACAGCAGCCACTCGAGACGCCGGTCCGATCGGTACCTGAGCAGCAGCACCACGCCGGCCCACGCAGGAACCAGCACCAGTGCGCTCCCCGAGACCGCACCCCACGACTCGACATCGAACCCGTGCAGCATCACCTCGATGGCCATCGTCACGACGATGAGCGCCAGCCCGATGGCGCCATACCTGATCACCGTGGCACGCGACGGAACGAGCCAGGCGTCGATCCGCCGTCGCGGTTCGTCCAGGTTGTGTACGACGGTGTTCACCACGTGCTGGTCACTCCCGGATCGATAATATCAGCACCCCTCGTGGTCGGATCGCCACTGATCAAGCCGTCGGCGGATCTCGATGTCGCCGAGCATGCCCTCTTCCAGGCGTATTTCCAACAGGAACGCCAACGCCTTGCCAATCAAGCGCCCGGGCCCCACGCCCAAGTGCTCCATCACCTGTTTCCCGTCGAGCTCCGGGCGGATCGAGGCCAGCTCCTCGCGCTCATTGAGCTCGACGATCCGGTCCTCGAGCTCGTCCATCCGCTTGGCCAGCACCGCCGCCTTGCGCTCGTTGCGCGTCGTGCAGTCACATCGCGTCAGCACGTTCAGCTCGGCCAGCAACGGCCCGGCGTCACGTACATACCGCCGAACCGCGGAGTCCGTCCATCCCATCTGGTAGGTGTGGAAGCGCAGGTGCAACGCGACGAGCTCCGTGATCGCCTCGATGTCACCGTTGGAGTACCGCAGCGCGGTCAGCCGCTTGCGGGTCATCCGCGCGCCCACCGCGTCGTGGTGGTGGAACGTCACCCCTTTGCCCTGCTGGTACCCACGTGTCTGGGGCTTGCCGACGTCGTGGAACAGCGCAGCAAGCCGTGTGCGTCGGAAGTCGAAGTCGGCGCGCGCGTCGCGACGCACGTTCTCGACGACAGCCAGGGTATGCGTCAGCACGTCCTTGTGACGATGGATCGGGTCCTGCTCGAGTCGCATGGACGGCAGCTCTGGCAAGAACTCGTCGGCGAGGCCCGTCTCGATCGCAAACCACAGCCCGGCGCTCGGATGGTCGACGGTGATCAACTTGTCGAGCTCATCGCGGATCCGTTCGGCCGACACGATCTCCAGCCGACCGTGCATCGTCGTGACCGCTGCGACCAAGTCGGGGTCCGGTTGCAACTGGTAGCGAGCGATCAACCGCGCGGCCCGCAACATGCGCAGTGGGTCGTCGCTGAACGACACCTCCGGTGACAGCGGCGTTCGCAGTGTGCGCGTGGCCAGGTCGACTGCCCCCCCGAAGGGATCGACCAAGTTCGGTGTGGCCGACGTGAGCTCGAGAGCCATGGAGTTGATCGTGAAGTCTCGGCGCGACAGATCGGTGTCGATGTCGTCGGCGAAGTCAACGTGTGGCTTGCGCGAGTCGTCGGTGTACGCCTCTGCGCGGTGGGTCGTGATCTCGTAGATGCGACCGTCCTTCTTGGCGCCGATCGTGCCGAAGCGTTCTCCCTGGGTCCAGACCGCGTCGGCCCATCCGGCCAGGCAGGCCTTGATCGCATCCGGGCGCGCCGTCGTCGTGGCGTCGAAGTCGGTGTCGTCGCGATCGTCGGCGATCAGCAGGTCGCGCACGGTGCCACCGACCAGGTACAGACGATGCCCGGCAGCCGCAAACCGTTGTGAGAGTGGGGACAGCTCGTCGAGGACCGGCCGAAAACGATCCGGGATCACAACCAGCCCTGCTGGCGCCAGTGGGTGGCCACGGCGCGAACCGCCTCGGACCCGGGCCCGGCCGACGTGGGGCCTTCCACGTCTCCGGCGGCTCGACCGGCGCGCTGGTCACTCGACGCCGTTCCTGCCAATTGGCGCATCACCTCCGCCGAGCAACTGGTCAGCGCATCGAGGTCGTACCCGCCCTCGAGCATCACCAGTCGGCAACCCGCCGGCACCAGCGACAGGACCCGACCGGTCAGCGGCCCGTAGTCGCCGGCAGCCAGACCCATGTCGGTCAGTGGATCGTCGCGGTGCGCGTCGAAGCCGGCCGACACGATCACCCAGGTCGGCGAGAACCGCTCGGCCACAGGCGCGACGATCTCGTCGAACGCCTGGAGGTACACATCGCCCGTTGTGCCGGCGGGGAGCGGGATGTTGAGGGTGGTGCCGATGCCGGCCCCACCGCCGTTCTCGTCGACGTCGCCCGTGCCGGGGTACAGCGGCCACTGGTGGCAGCTGACGAACAGCACTCGCGGATCCTCGTAGAACACGGCCTGGGTGCCGTTGCCGTGGTGCGCGTCGTAGTCGAACACCATCACCCGTTCGCCCTGGTCGGCCAACGACGCGGCGACGACGGCAACGTTGGAGATCATGCAGAAGCCCATCGACTCGGTCTGCGAGGCATGGTGGCCGGGCGGCCGGACGGCGCAGAACGCCGCGTCACCCTTGCCGTCGCGCAACGCGTCGACAGCGGTCAATCCAGCGCCCGCTGCCAGGCTCGCGGCAACGAAACTTCCGGCGCTCGCGTAGGTGTCGGGATCGAGTCGCCCGCCACCACCGGCGCACATCGACTCCATCCGCTCCAGGTACCAGGCGGGGTGAACACGCTCGAGATCGGCGCGCAACGCGGCCCGCGGCTCGAGCGGCGTGATCGCCTCGCCGAGGTCGGCTCGACGCACACCCTCGAGCACGGCATCGAGCCGTTCGGGGCGCTCGGGATGGCGCGGCCCGGCAAGATGCTCGAGGTATGCCGAATGAGTGGCGAACAGCACGGTCACGCCGTTGGACGCTACCTCGCCACGGCCAAGTCGGGGCTACCGTTTGACCCCGTGAAGCCGGCGATGCACTCAGTGACCAGTGCGCCGCTGATCCTTCGCGCCGGTGGCGTGGTGGCTCGCGTCCGGCCATGGGCGTTCGAGCCCAACGTGGCGCATCTCGTGCTCTACAACCAGACCCGGCTGCCCACACCCTCCGAGATCCTCGGGTGGATCAGCGACCTGCGCGCTGCCGGGTACGACACGATCCGTACCGGTGCGCTCGGGGTTCAGGCCGGAGCCCGCTTTGAGCGTCTCGGCTTCGAATCCGTCCAGAGTCTCGTGCTCCTCGAGCACACGTCGATCAACTCGGTGAACCTCGCGCTTCCCGAGGACGCTGCCGACGCTGTCCGCCTCGCCGGAAGCGACGACGATGCGGCCAGTCGGGTCGATGTTGCCGCGTTCGGCCCAGGGTGGTGCATCGACCGCATCGGCATCGGCGATGTGCGCTCGGCAACACCGCGTCACCGCGCTCGTTCGCTGCGCATCGACGATCAGATCGTCGCGTACTCCATCTCCGGGCGCGACGGCAGGAACGGGTACGTCCAACGCCTCGCTGTGTCGCCGACACACCAACACCACGGCCACGGCTTGCTGCTCGTCGTCGACTCGCTGCGATGGATGGCGCGGTGGCGGGTGCAGCGTGCCCTCGTCAACACCCACATCGGCAACGACGCCGCGCTGGGTTTGTACCACCGACTCGGTTTCACCGACCTCAGCGATCGACTCCACGTCTACGAACGGCGGATCGAGTGAGTCGGTGCCGGGGGATGCTGATCCTGTTCGGCCTCATCTGCACATCGTTCCTCGTCGCCGTGCCGACCGCGGTCGATGCCGCCCAGGGTGACCTGCAACTGATCGCGCAGAACTTCAACATCGCTGCCGACGGCGCGCTGACCGCGACGATCGCGCTCCCGCCGAGCCTGGCCGGTCGCGACCTGTCGACGGCGTTGATCGCCGTCACGGTCGCCCAGCGCGTCGACAAGCGCGAGGACCTGCTCCCGATCGTCGGCGGCACCTTGACACGGCGAGACGACACCGTGGCGCTCTCACCGATCTGCTGCCCCGGGCCGCAGCCGGGCCAGTACACGTTCTCCATTCCGTTGGAGATCGACGAGGTTCGCCCCGACGCGCTCAGCATCCCGCGCCGGGGTCTGTATCCGGTGTCGATCGCGATCCAACGCGACGGCAAGGTGGTGTCGACGGTCCTGACGTTCCTCAACCGCCTCCCGGCTGCCGGTGAATCCGACCAGGCGGACGGCCCGATGTCGGTTGCCCTGGCAATCGGTACGCACAGCACGATCCATCTCGACGCCAAGGGCGTGACGGATCTCGACGATGCCTCCACGCTCGAGGAGATGACCGCTCTGGCCGACACCTTGGACGCCCTCGACGCCAGCAACGTCCCGGCGACGGTTCGGATCCAGCCTGCCGTGCTGACCGGTCTGCAACAGCTGAACCCGACGCTGTTCAACCGGTTGATCGTCTCGCTACAACGCCATCAGATCCTCGCCGAACCGCAATGGCCGATCGATCCGTCGGCTGCAGCTGCCGCCGGCCAGGACTCGCTGTACACATCGTGGCTGCGCGCCGGCCAGGATCGCCTCGGTGGCCTCGGTCTCGGGCCGGCTCTCATCAGCCGGTCGACCATCTTCGTCGACCAACCGATCGGGGTCGACGGCGCGACCTTGCGCCGCAACCTCGGTGCTGGCCTGATGGTCATGACACCAGACGTCTTCAACGGGCTCAAGGGAGCGATCCAGGGCTTCAGTGACTACACCGGCGAGCTGTTCGCCGCCGGATTGCCGAACAACGCGACACTCGATGTTGCCGTTGTCGACCAGAAGATCTCCCAGTTGCTGGCTCACCCGCTGCCGACATCCGAACTGACCAGGATCTACGTGGTTGCCAACCTGCTTGCGTTGCGGCAGAACCTCGAGATCGCCGGAGCCAGCGTGACGCGTCACGCGGTGCTCCTCGGCACACCCGATCTGGGGGTGCCCGACGCCGCGCTGATCGGGTCGATCTCGGCCCTCATCACCGGCACACCCGGTTTGACCGCCGCTCGGATCGACGATGTCGCGTCGCGCACCGACCGATACCTCGTCGACGGAGAGGAGCAGCCCGTCACACTGCCACAGCTCGACGGTGTGGCCCTCGCAAAGCGCGTGTTCAGGCAGGCCCGGCTGAACAACGAAATCGACGCGGTCGCGTCGATGCTGCCCGATGACAACGATCGTCCGGGAGGATGGCGCGAGCTCGCCGGTCTGCTCCCCACCACCGCGCTGGAAGACGTCGACGCCGCAGCGCTCGACACCGCGGTCCGCGACGAGCTCACCCAGATCCGCAACGCCGTGCAGATGCCGGCCGCGTACACGGTCAACCTGCCGGGCAAACGCAGCACCGTCCGCGTTCGTTTCGTCAACACCTCCGATGTGCCGTTGAAGATCAAGGTCGAGCTGACATCGCCGTCCGGCAAGCTGGTGTTCGCCAACGATCCGCTGCCGGTGGTGCTCCCTCCGGGTGTCCCCACCAACATCGCGATCCCGGTCGAGGCGCGCTCGAACGGTTCGTCGCCGGTGTCGCTCGACATCTTCACACCGAACGATGTGGCCATCGGATCGACGGTGCCATTGCGCTTCCGGGTCAACGCCCTCGGTGTTGGCAACGTGTTGACGTCGGCGCTGGTCGGACTTGTGCTGCTGTGGTGGCTGGCGCACGCTCGATCCACTCGCAAGAAGCGGCGGCAACCTCCGACAGCTACCCTGCCTGTCTCGTGAGCATCAATCGCGTACGCATCGTCACCGACTCGGCGTGTGACCTCCCCCAGTCCGTTGCCGACGAGTTGGTGATCGAGATCGTTCCGTTGACGATTCGCATCGACGGCCACGAGTACGTCGATCGCCACGACCTCAGCGTCGACGAGTTCTGGGCGAAGTGCGCGGCGTCGCCCACACTGCCCGAGACCGCTGCCCCGTCACCTGGGCAGTTCGAGCAGACCTATCGACAACTCGCAGCAGACGGTGCCAGCAGCGTGGTCACCATCTCGCTCAGCGGCGCACTGTCGGCCACCATGCAGTCCGCCGAGCTCGCGGCTCGATCCGTCGCCGACCTGATCCCGGTCACGGTGATCGACAGTCGATCGGTGACGCTGGGCCTCGGGGCGATCGTGTCGTCGTGTGCGCGACTGGCAGCACATGGCGCCAGCCACGACGAGGTCGTCGCCCACGCCCGCGATCTGGCCGTGCGCACTCGCGTCTGGGGTGCGCTCGACACGCTCGACAACTTGAAGAAGGGCGGGCGCATCGGCGGCGCCAAAGCGTTGCTCGCGTCCGCGCTGGCCATCAAGCCGATCATCGAGGTCCGCGATGGCAAGGTCGAGCAAGGTGGCAAGCAGCGCACGCGCAGCAAGGCCCTGGCGTTCCTGGTCGAGAAGGTGGCGGCGGTCGAGGGCCTCGACAGCGTGTTCGTACTGCAGGCAGATTGCCGCGACGTCGATCAGTTCGTCGAGATGCTCCGTCCACACGTCGACGGTCAGATCGTCGTCGGCGACATCGGTCCCGTCGTCGGCTCACATGCCGGGCGCGGCACGATCGGTGTTGCGTTCTTCGCCCAGAGCTGAGCTATTGCCCGGATTCGCCGGCCCAGCGCCACTAGCGTTTGCGGGCGGACATGTCAGCAACGATTCCTGGCGCAGCCAGCCCACCACCGATCTCTGCGTCGATTCTCGCCCAGCGTTACCAGCTGGAGCGACGGCTCGCGCAAGGAGGCATGGCCGAGGTCTGGCTGGCGACTGACCTGGCACTCACCCGACAGGTCGCGGTCAAGCTGTTGAAGCCGACGCTGGCCGCCGACCCGGTCGTTGCCGAACGCTTCCGTCGCGAGGCGATCGCAGTCGCGCAGTTGAGTCATCCCAACATCGTTGCGGTGTACGACGCTATCGAAGACACCAGCGGGAACAGTCGCCGTCTGGCCGTTGTCATGCAACTCGTCAACGGCAAGAGCCTTCGCCAGTTGCTCGATGAACAGCGCCGGCTGAGCCCCGATCTCACCATTCACATCGGGTCGTGTGTCGCCGCTGCACTCGACGCCGCGCACCGCGCCGGCCTCGTGCACCGCGACGTGAAGCCCGGCAACATCTTGGTCACGCCCGACGGCCGTGTGCTGCTGACCGACTTCGGCATCGCCAAAGGTCTTGGCGCCACCGGCGACGACCTCACCAGTGCCAACGTGATGATGGGGACAGCGAAGTACCTCTCCCCCGAACAGGTCCGTGGCAAGAAGCTCGACGGCCGCGCCGATCTCTACTCACTCGGCCTCGTGCTCTACGAGTGCCTCGCCGGCCGCGTGCCCTTCCTCGGCGAGACCGATACCGACACTGCACTGGCGCGGCTCAATCGCGACCCCACCGATCTTGCTCGGCTGCGCCCGACCCTTCCGTACGGTCTCGCCGAGCTGATCCACCGCCTGCTCGCCCGACGACCGATGGACCGCTTCGCAACCGGGTCCGAGCTGCGGGTCGCGCTGACCCGCATCGCCACGCGAGCCGACGACCCGACGACATCACCGACCCCACCTGCCGGCGCACCGGCTCGCCGTGCGACCGGGCAGACACCGGTGGTGGCGGGCCTCGAGCCCGAGGTCGTCGGTGGGTACCGGCCCGTGCAGCGCAGCGGCCGTCCGGTCGGGCCGGCGCACCGCGGCGACCGCACGCCGACCAGCACGACCCGCCCGCGCCAGCAACCCAATCGCACGTTCGAGCAAAGGAGGGGACCGTCGCTGGTGCTCGTCGGTGGTCTGCTCGCGGCTGCCCTGGTGCTCAGCGGGCTGTTGTGGGCCACGCTGCACGACAACACGTCGAACACCGGGTTTGCCGCGCCGTCGACCGTCGTACCGGTCAGCACCACGACGCCACCGGTCGCGGCGCCTACCTCGAAGATCGTCAAGGTCACCACCTACGACCCAGACGGCACCGACGGCCAGGAGAACGACGACCTGGTCGCACGCGCCATCGACGGCGATCCAGCGACTGTGTGGTCGACCCTGTGCTACGGGTCCCGTACGCTCGGCGGCAAGGGCGGCGTGGGTGTGGTCGCCGACCTCGGCACGCCGGACATCGGAACGTTCACGGTCTCTGTCGCCAGTGCCCCCTATCAGATCCAGATCCTCACCTCGGGGGGCGACGCGATCCCGGCCAAGATCGCCGATTGGGGTGCGCCCCTGAAGCGTGCCGTCGGTGCCAACCCGGAGAACGTCACGGTGTCGTTCAGCAAACCAACCCGCTACGTGCTTGTGCTGTTCAAACAATTGGCCAAGACACCGGAGTGCACCAAGAACCCGTACCGCGGCGACATCTCCGAGATGAACTTCGTCGCCAACTGACGGCCCGCGCAGCGGTAGTCTCGCCGCCATCGCAACACAGCTCGCCGACCACGAGCTGGTGACTGCAGCCCAGGGGGGAGACCGTGGGGCACTCGACCAGCTGCTCCGACGCCACTACGACCGCGTCCACGCGGTGTGCCGGCGCATCACCGGTCACGATGCCGATGCCGCTGATGCGGCCCAGGACGCGATGATCGCAATGGTGCGCAACCTCGACCGCTTCGATGGTCGTTCGTCGTTCGGGACCTGGGCGTACCGCATCGCCACCAACGCCAGCCTCGACGAGCTGCGCCGGCGCAAACGGCGCGCCATCCCGATCTCCGGCGACGACGGCGGTGATCATCACCACGAGGAGACCGCCGACCCCGGCAGCGGGCTGCGCATCGATGCGATCGGCGATCATCTGGCCATCGATGCCGCCCTTCGACAACTCAGCGACGACTACCG
>JAYVOI010000152.1:0-4921 GCA_043758005.1 Ilumatobacteraceae bacterium | reverse complement strand
GCACCGCCGCGGCGAACGCACCGGGCTCGGTTGCGTCGACCAACGTGATCTCCATGCCCATCCGCTGGCAGGGCCCCTGCAGGAAAGCGAGCGTCCCGGCGTACAGCTGGCGTTGGGCAACGATGTGATCACCTGACGAGCAGAGGCCGAAGATGACCGTCGCGATCGCACCCATTCCTGACGCAAATGCGAGGGCGTCGTCGGCGCCCTCCAGCGCGGCGATCGCTTCCTCGAACGAACGCACCGTCGGGTTGGAGTAGCGGCTGTAGAACTCGCCGGCGCGGATGGACGTCGCCCGCCGGTTGGCGTCGGCGAGACCGTCGGATTCCCACGTCGTGCTGGCCCACAATGCCGGTGCCAGTGACGTGCGACTGTGTGCGCGTCCGGCCGTGATGGCCCGCGTGGCCGGCTGGTGGCTGTCGCTCATCGACCCAACGCTACGTCGTCCGATACGACGGTTCCTACCGAGTTGCGCACTCGGTAATGTCGCGTCTCATGACCATCGACCTCGGATCGATCTATCGGGCGTCGCGGCTGCGCGTCGCCGGCCTCGTCGACGACGGCGTCAGCGATCGAGCGGTGCCGGCGACGCCCGCCTGGAACGCCCACGACGTCGTTGCCCATCTCGCCGGCGTGATGAACGACATCCTCAGCGGCAACATGGAGGGCGCGGCGACGCCGCCGTGGACAGCCGTACAGGTCGAGCGGGGTCGCGACAAGTCCGTCGCCCAGGTGGTCGACGAGTGGGCAGAGGTGGCACCCGGTTTCGAGACGTTCCTGTCGTCGCCGGATGGCGCCAAGGCGGGCGCCGCGGTCATGGACGTGCATGCCCACGAGACCGACCTGCGCGCCGCGTTCGGGCTCGAGCCCGAGTTGTCCGACGAGGTCATGGCCTGGGCCGCCGAGCGCTTGCGTGAGGGGTTCGACTCGCAGGTCGCTGCGGCCGGGCTGCCAGCGGTGACGATCGACGTGCCCGACTTCGAGATGTTCCGTGGCCGCCTCGGTCGTCGCACCCGCGAGCAGGTCATGGCGTTCGGGTGGTCAGCCGACCCGACGCCCTACCTCGACACGTTCTTCCTGTTCGGCCCCACCGACCACGCCGTCGGCCTGTAGCAGCGTTTGTGAGCTGGCGCCCCGATACGGGGCCGCAACCATCAGACGGATTCGATGGGTGACTCGTCGCCGAGTCCGGCGATGTGGTGATGCAGTAGACCGTTCGACGAGACGGCCGAGTCGTGCAGGTAGGTGCGTTCCCCGTGGCGATCGGTGAACATCCCGCCTGCCTCCTCGACCACCACCATCACGGCGGCGAGGTCGTACGGGGCCAGGCCGATGGCGTCGATCGCCAGGTCGATGGCGCCCTCGGCCACCAGCATGTGCTGCCAGAAGTCGCCGAAGCCGCGGGCGCGATACGCAGCCGTTTGCAGCGCCACCAAGCGGTCGGTCAGCCCGGCGTCGTCCCACCCGCTCGAGAAGGTCACGCACACCTGGGCCTCGTCGAGGCGGTCGACCGTCGACACCGTGCACGGCCGGTTGTCGGCGAACGCGCCAAGACCTTTCGCAGCCCACCATCGTCGAGCCAGCGCCGGGGCCGACACCACGCCGACGACCGGGCCGTGATCGCGATGCGTGAGGGCGATCAGCGTGGCCCACACCGGTATGCCGCGGACGAAGTTCGAGGTGCCGTCGATCGGATCGACCACCCACCGCCATGGAGAGTCGGCGTTGCCAACTACGCCGTGCTCCTCGCCGAACAGCCCATCATCGGGTCGTCGGGCGATGACCTCGGCGGCGATCGCCGACTCGGCATTGCGATCGGCCTCGGTGACCTCGGTGTGGTTGGCCTTCCAGCTGAGGTTGAAGGAGCGCCGCTCGAAGTACGGCAGCGTGATCCGGTCGGCGATGCCGGCCAACTCGAGGCCGAGGGCGAGATCAGCGGCGAGGTCGCGGTCGATGGTCATTGGGGGAACTCCGGTCGTCGTCGTTCGCGCACGGCGGCCACGCCTTCGGCGGCCTCGGGGCCGAGGAAGTTGAGCATCTCATAGGCCAGCGACGCCTCGAAGTTCGGAAGGGCTTGTCGCAACCAGTGGTTGAGGGCCCGTTTGGTCAGCGTCGTCGCCTGGCGTGGACCGCGGGCCAATCGATCGGCGATCGACAGTGCCTCCGGGAGCACCTCGGCGGCGGGCAGCGACTTGGAGACCAGCCCGATCCGCTCCGCCTCGCGACCGTCGATGAAGTCACTGGTCAACAGGTAGTACTTGGCTTTCGCCATGCCACACAGCAACGGCCAGATGGCCACGGCGTGGTCGCCGGCAGCGACGCCGATTCGCAGGTGCCCGTCGGTCAACTTGGTGTCTTGGTCGATGATCGAGATGTCGGCCATCAAGGCCACAGCCAGGCCGGCGCCGACGGCGACGCCGTTGATCGCGCTGATGATCGGCGTGTCGCACTCGATCATCGTGCGCACGATGTCGCCTGCCTCGCGCATCACGCTCATCGTGCGCTCGTAGTTGCCGACCTGCCCGGCGATCCAATCGAGATCGCCTCCTGCACTGAACGCAGTGCCCTCGCCGGTCACGACCACGGCCCGAACCTCCGGGCTGGCGTGCACATCGGCGAAGATCGTCGACAGTTCGGCGTGCATGCCTGCATCGGTCGCATTGAGCTTTCCGGGGTTCGACAGCGTGATCAGCATCACGCCGTGGTCGCGCCGTTCGATCAGCAGCCGCGAGTATCGCTCGAATCGCTGGCTCGGCACGAGGCTCACACCGGTTTGGTGGGCGACGTGGAGGTGAGGCGGCGATGCACGGCCGCCGCGATGCCCTCGGCATCGAGGCCGAGTTGGGCCAGGATGCGGTCGGTCTTTCCTTGCGGGATGAACCTGGCGGGCAGGCCGAGCACCTCGACGGGCGCCTCGCAGGCGATCTCGTGCACCTGGTCGGCGATCGTCATGCCGATGCCTCCGTCGCGGATGCCGTCCTCACACGTCACCACGATGCGATGGCTGGCGGCGTCGGTGATCATTGCCGGGTCGAGCGGTGCGCATGACCGCACGTCCCAGACGGTGACATCGATGCCCTGTGCGGCCAGGGTGACGGCTGCCTGGTTGGCGAACGACAGGAGCTTGCCGATGGCCAGGATGCACACGGACCCATCGCCGCGTCGAAGGCGGTGGGCGCGCAGACCGGTGCCCACCTCGTGCTCGCCGACCTGCGGTGCAGTGCCGTTCGGATAGCGGATGGCGACCGGGCCTTCGTCGGCCAGTTCGATCGCATCGTGCAGCATGACCTGGAGCTCCTGGGCGCTCGACGGCGCCAGCACGCGCATTCCCGGCACCTTGGCGAGCAGGGCGAGGTCGTACACGCCATGGTGGCTGGGCCCGTTGTCGCCGGTGATGCCGGCGCGATCGAGGCAGAACACGACGGGCAGGCGGTGCAACGCAACGTCGTACACGACCTGGTCCCATGCCCGGTTCAAGAAGGTGCTGTAGATCGCCACGACCGGCCGCAACCCGCCCATGGCCATCCCGGCCGCCCCGGTGACGGCATGCTGCTCGGCGATCCCCACGTCGAAGAACCGGTCGGGGAACCGGTTCTGGAAGGGGATCAACCCGGTCGGTCCCGGCATGGCAGCGGTGATCGCGACGACCCGGGGGTCGGCTTCGGCTTCTTTGATGATCCCCTCGGCGAAGGCCTGCGTGTAGCCCGACGGGATCGCGGGCGGCGGGCCGATGGCCGGGTCGAACACAGGGGCATCGTGCAGGTGCTTCTCGTCGTCGTCCTCGGCGGGCGAGTAGCCGCGACCCTTCTGGGTCAGCACGTGGACCAGGATCGGCCCCTCGGCGGACAGCTCGATCGCGTTCAGGAAGGTCCGCTCGAGCTCCTCGATGTCGTGCCCGTCGATCGGGCCGACGTAGCGAACACCCAGCGCCTCGAAGAACGAGGGTGGCTGCAGGAACTCGCGCACAGCGGCCTTGAATGCCTCGACGCCCTTCTCCGCTTGCGGGCCGACGTAGGGCAGTTCGCGCAGGAACTGCTCGAGCTTGCGTTGGCGTTTGACGTACACGGGGTTGAGTCGGATGTTGGTGAGACTGTGCGACAGCCGGTCGGTGATGCGCGCCGGCAGGCTGGGGTGGTCGGCGATCGAGCGGTCCATTGCGGTCGGCCCGGCGGTGAGGTTGGAGATCGTCGGCGCGTAGCTGCGGCCGTTGTCGTTGAGGACGATGATCACCCGTTGACCGGAATGCCCGATGTTGTTCAACGCCTCGTACGCCATTCCGCCGGTCATCGATCCGTCACCGATCACGGCGACGATGTGACGGTGCGGATCGGTGCCCATATCGCGCGCCACGGCCAGCCCGTAGGCGTACGACAGGATCGTCGAGGCATGGCTGTTCTCGACCAGGTCGTGCACGCTCTCCTCGCGGCTGGGGTAGCCGGAGAGCCCGCCTGCTTGGCGGAGTTGGTCGAAGCGGTTCTGCCGGCCGGTCACGATCTTGTGCACGTAGGCCTGGTGGCCCGTGTCCCACAGGATCGCGTCGAGCGGGGAGTCGAAGACGCGGTGCAGGGCCAGCGTCAGCTCGACTGCGCCGAGGTTCGAGCCGAGATGGCCCCCGGTCTCGGCGACCGCCTGCACCACGAAATCTCGGATCTCCCCGGCAAGATCTTCGAGATCGGCATGACTCAATCCCCGCAGGTCTGCGGGCCGACGGATCTCGTGCAGCGACATGGCAGGCACGACGTTACTGCCCGCTGCGGTGGCCTCGGTATTCAGGCAGAACCCTTCGGACATCTGTGTAATCGAGCAACCGCTGTGCGAAGTCGGTGGCGTAGTGTCGGCTGCGGAGGTCAACGTGGCAGTCGACATCGTCGGGCGAATCCCGCAACGCGCCCAGCTGTCGCGATGGCTGACGGCCGCGATC
>JAYVOI010000151.1:0-11386 GCA_043758005.1 Ilumatobacteraceae bacterium | reverse complement strand
CACCCACCGGGCCTTCGGCCACGACTCCTCGCAGCTCTCCGTGGAAGTCAGGGATCGGTGCCATCTCGATCGTGTAGCAGCCGTCGGGAACGGTGACGACGAGTGCCGAGTGATACAGGTCGCATCGCTGACGTCGGTGTGCGGCTGCCGAGAGCGCCTCGAACAACCTGCCGCTCTTGCGCACCACTTGTTGCCCGGCGCCGAGCGGGATCCACAACAGGTTCACTGCGGTGTCCACACCTTCATCCAACAGCGTGGCCGATGTCGCGTTTAGGGCCGGACGTCCTTCGGTGATGGGGACCGAGCCGTCGTATCCACCGCGTCCGTGGCAGGCTGATCGTATGACCGATCCACTGACCGGCACGGGAATCTGGAGCAGTGCGCTGCGTCACGGCGACCCGGGCGAGATCGCAACCGCTGCTACCGAATTGGAGTCATTGGGGTACAGCGCGTTGTGGATCCCCGACGTCGGCGGCGACGTGTTCGGCGCGGTCCGCAACCTCCTCGGTGCAACTTCCACCGCAATCGTGGCCACGGGAATCCTGAACCTGTGGATGCACACGGCGGAAGAGACAGCGGCGCAACATGCCGCGCTCACCGCCGCGCACGGGAACCGCTTCCTCGTGGGGATCGGCGTGAGCCATGCCCCGCTCATCGATCGCACGATCGAAGCCGGCGCATACCAGCAGCCACTCGCCCAGACGCGTGCCTTTCTCGATGCGCTCGACGCCGCACCGATCCCGTTGGCTGCCGACGATCGCGCCCTCGCCGCCCTCGGGCCGAAGATGTTGGCGCTCGCCGCTGCCCGCACAGCCGGCGTGCATCCGTATCTTGTGACGCCAGAGCACACCGTCGTGGCCCGTCAGGCGGTCGGGCCCGGCGCTCTCGTTGCAACTGAGCAGGGTGTCGTCCTCGACTCCGATCCCCAACGTGCCCGGTCGACTGCACGCGCCAACCTGGTGCGGTACTTCGCACTGCCGAACTACACCAACAACTGGAAGCGGTTGGGATTCACCGACGACGACATCGCCGATGGCGGGAGTGACCGGTTGATCGATGCGCTCGTCGTGTGGGGCGATGTCGCCACGATCGCCAAACGGATCCAGGAGCACCGCGACGCCGGCGCTAGCCACGTCTGCGTCCAGGTGCTCACCGACGAACCTCGCTCCCTGCCGTTGGAGCAGTGGCGGGCGCTGGCGCCGGGTGTTGGTCTGACCGCGGGGATGTCGTGAGCGGTGGGACCGTCGAGGTCCGCGAGCTTCGGCCGGAACTCGCCGATGTCACCCGTTCCTTGATACTCGCCGGGCTCGGCGAGCACTGGGGCAACGTCGACCCGGCGCTGAACCGCGATCTCGACGACTTGTCCGCGACCTACGCCACTGGGTCGGTCTTGGTGGCGTGCGATGGCAAGCGAGTGGTCGGCACCGGCACGATCGTGCCCCGCGGTCACCGGTCGGCCGAGATCGTGCGGATGTCAGTCGCGTCCGCCTATCGCCGTACCGGGTTGGGGCGCAGGTTGGTTCTCGAACTGGTCGAGCGTGCCCGAGGTTGGGGGATGGACCGAGTCGTGCTCGAGACCTCGGCGCACTGGACCGACGTGGTCGAGTTCTACCTCCGCTGCGGATTCGTCCAGACGCACTTCGAAGATGGCGAGTTCGGTCGTGACGCCTGGTTCGAGATGGAACTCGGAGGTCAGGTCGAGACGGGCGATGTCGGCGAGCTGTAGGGCCTGGGATGCAGGTCGGCCAGGGCCTTCGGTGTGATCGAGACGAAGAGCGTCAACAACGCGACGACGCCGAACCCGGCGCCAACGAAGAACGGGGCGCGCAGACCGAACTCCCGAGCGACGATGCCGCCGAGGCCCGCGCCGATCGAGATCGAGCCCCAAACCAGCCAGCGGTACACGCTGTTCACCCGGCCGAACAGGTTCGGTGGCACGATCCGCTGTCGCAGCGAGACGGTGATGGTGTTCCAGACGGTCGTCCCGAACGCCATCGCGACGGTCGCAACGGCGCTGACCCACAGTCGTGGCCAGTACCCTTCGGCGAACATGCACAACGTCCAGACGACGACGGTTCCATAGATGATCGTGACGGTGCCAACCCGCTTCGTGAGCCGTTCTGCCACGAGGCCGCCGCCCACGGCGCCGATCGCACCGATCGCGATCAACGCGCCGTACCACCGGTCACTGAGGTGCAGCAGATCCTGGGCGAACAGCACGAAGATCGCGGCCGTCATCTGCATGCCCAACACCGACAGGCCGGCGGCCACCGCGAGGCCGCGCAACACCCGACTCGCCGACAGCCAACGAAGCCCTTCGGCGATGTCGGCGCGCAGCGAACGGCGCGACTCCGGACGCGGATGAATCGCAGGGGTGACGCGGAGCGTGAGGACCAGCATCGCTGCGATCGCAAAACTTGCCCCTTCAAAGCCGAACGGGAGCCACATCGCGACGACGAACAGCACACTGCCGATCGGGGTGCCGATGAAGCTGTTGGCGGCGACCTCGGCGGCGATCCGGCGACCGTTGGCCTTCTCCAGGACTTCGACCGGCACGATCGACGGAACCATCGCTTGCGAGGCGTTGTCGAAGAAGACCTCGGCGACCCCGAGGCTGCCGGCGGCGACCCACAGCATCCACATCTGCGCGTGATGCGACGCGACAGCGATCGTCAGGGCTCCCACGACCGCGGCGCGGAAGAAGTCAGAGCGCACCATCAACCGGCGATGGTCGATGCGATCGACGATCGCGCCGATCGGCAACGACAGCAGCAACCACGGGAGCGCGGCAGCGACACCGATGAACGAGATCGAGAGTTCGCTTCGCGTCAGCCGCGACGCAAGCAACGGTAGGGCGACGATGAACACGCCGTCGCCGAGGTTGGAGATGGTGCTTGCCGTCCACAAACGCCAATAGGCAGGTGAGAGCCTCGTGGTCGTGGCGTCAGTCGGAGTCACCGTGGGCCGCTCCGACCAAATCCGTCGTGGTTTCCGAATGAATGTTCCGCATGTTGGGGCGACCTTAGTCGGTTAGGTGGGCAAATCGTGTCGACGCACCTTGCCCGACGAGGTGGTCGGCAGGCTCTCGACGACATGAAGTTCCCTTGGTGTCATGTACATCGGCAGGGAGACTGCTGCCATTGAGCGAATCGACGCCAGGGTCGGTGGGTCACCAGCGTCGGCCGGCACGATCCAGGCCACAACGCGCTGTCCCCACTCCGGATCATGCACCCCGGCGACGGCCACCGCGGCGACACCCGGATGTGTGGCCAACGTGGCTTCGACCACTGCGGGCCACACGTTCTCGCCACCGGTGATGATCATGTCGCCTCGCCGACCGAACACCGTGACCCGTCCGTCATCACCGATGGAGCCGAGATCGGCGGTTGGGAACCAGCCGTCGATACGGGGGTCGGCGCCATCTCGGTAGCAACGCAACAGCATCGGGCAACGGATGAGGATCTCGCCGCGTGCATCGACGCGGATCTCGACGCCGTCGAGGGGGAGCCCGTCGTAGACGATGCCACTGCCCGTCTCGGTCATCCCGTAGGTCGTCACCACGTTCCCTGGCAGTTCGTCGGGCGGGCGAGAACCGCCGAGCACGATCCGCCTGAAAAGGCCCGCATCGATCCGCTGCAGCGCGGTCGGCACCAGTGAGACCAGGGTCGCGCCACCTTCTGCCGCAGCGCGGACTGCGTCGGCGTCGAAGCCGTCGTGGACCACGAGTCGGGAGCCGGTGACCACGGCGCGCGTCACCACCGAGAGCCCGCCGACGTGGGACAACGGGAGGCAGGCCAACCACGTGTCGTCATCATCGACTCCGAGTCGGGCCGACGTGGCCAACGCGGAGGCGCGTACGGCATCGTGCGTCAACACCGCGCCCCGAGGCGATCCCGTCGTGCCGCTCGTGGCAACGACGAGCGCGTCGCCGCGGTCGGCACCGCGCCCATCGAGGGGGTGGCTGCCGTTGCTGTCGATCAGTCGATCGGGTGCAATTGCCGCAAGCACGGCAGCGCGCGCCGGCGGAGGCAGGCGTCGATCGAGGGGGAAGGCGGCATCGCCGGCATCCCAGATGCGTCGCAGCGCGTCGACGAACTGGTCGCCGCCCGGCAGGTCGATCGCAACAAGGTGCGGCACGGTCAGAAGGCTACGGTGACGGCCGTGAATCGGTGGATACTCGGCGCTCGCCCGCGCACGCTTCCGGCTGCGGTCGTGCCGGTGGCGATCGGGGCCGGCGCGGCCGTTGGCGGTCCATCACCAGTGTGGTGGAGGGTCGGCCCGGCGCTGGTCGTCAGCCTGGCCCTACAGATCGGCGTGAACTACGCCAACGACTACAGCGATGGGATCCGGGGCACCGACGACGTGCGCGTCGGCCCGCCGAGGTTGGTTGCCGGCGGGCTGGCCAAGCCAGGTCATGTGAAGCGGGCCGCGTTGCTGGCGTTCGGTGTCGCCGCGCTCGCCGGGTTGGCGTTGGCACTGGCCACGACGTGGTGGCTGGTGGTAGTCGGGCTCTTGGCGATGCTCGCCGGGTGGGGGTACACCGGCGGACCGCGGCCATACGGGTATCTCGGGCTCGGTGAGATCTTCGTGTTCGTCTTCTTCGGTCTGGTTGCCACCGTCGGCACGACCTACGTGGTGGTCGAAGGGTTCCCGGGCCACGCGTGGGTCGCCGGGTGCGTTGCTGGTTTCCTGGCATGCGCCCTGCTCGTCGTCAACAACCTTCGCGACATTCCCACCGATCGCCTGGCGGGCAAGCGCACCGTGGCCGTGCGACTCGGTGACGACAAGACCAGGTGGCTGTACATCGGTTGCATCGCTGCCGCCAAGCTGCTGATCATCGTGATCGCCGTGTGGTGGCGGGCGTGGGCCGCGATCTCCATCGCCGGCGTTGTGGTGGCCGTCGCGCCGATTCGCATGGTTCGCCAGGGTGCCGAGGGTCGTCAGCTCATCGCCGTTCTGGTCGGCACGGCGCGCGTGCAATTGGTCGTCGGGCTGCTGCTGGCAATCGGTCTGGCGCTGGGGCCGATCAGTACTTGATCTCGCGCAACCACGACGTGAGTGTGCTGATCACTTCGTCGCCCTGCTGAAGGTGCGCGGCGTGGCCGGCGCCGGGGATCTCCACGGACCGACCTTCGGGCACGGCCGCAGCGATCTGTCGGCTGATTGCGGCGAACTTGTGATCGAGCTCGCCCGACATGGTCACGACCGGCATGTTCATCTCCCGAAGGCGTGGCCACAGCGAGCCCTGCGCACCGGTGCCGGCGTGGCGCAAGCTGCTGGCAAACCCCTCCGCGGTATTCGTCAGCCGGTCGGCGCGTTGCGCGTCGTCGAGCTCCAGTCCGGCGAACAGTGGCTGCGCCAGCCATTCCTCGAGGAACGTGTCGACGCCCACGTCGACGATGTGATCGGCCAGCTTGTTGTCGGCGGCGCGTCGCTCGGCACGCTCGCTCTCGTCGGCGATGCCCGCTGAGGCGCCGATGACAGCCAGCCCGCGAACGAGGTGCGGATACATCAGCGCGGCGTGCAGGCACAACCGCCCACCGAGGCTGTAGCCGACGTACACACCGAAGCCGCACAACGCCGTCAGCATGTCGGCGCCACGACGCAGGTCCGCGCGCACGTTCGTGCTGCCGCCGTGCCCAGGAGCATCGACCACGATCGCCTCGTAGCCATCCGCGGCGAAGCGGGCCGCGATCGGCTTCCATGAGTTGGAGGTCTGGGTGAATCCGTGGACGAAGACGAGTCGCGGCCCCTCACCGCATGTCCAGGCTGCGAGCCTGCCCTCGAGTGGGCGCCAATCAGACATCTGCAGTGCGCTTGGCAACGACGCGTCGCAACACCTGCACGAACGTGTCGGGGTCCTGCGCGCCGGGCACCATCCACTTGCCATCGAACACGAACGTGGGCACTGCGGTGATCTCCAACTCTTGAGCGGATCCGAGCTCGCGGCGGACCTCGTCGACTCCGTCGTCGCTATCGAGGAACCCTCGCACCCGGTCGTGATCGAGACCCACATCGGCCGCGCATCCTGCCAATACGTCAGGGTCGCCGATGTCGAGGCCGTCGATGAAGTAGGCCTGCAGAAGCCGCTCTTTCAGGGCGATCTGGTGGCCGGTTGCCTGGGCGAGCCACAGCAGGCGGTGGGCAAGGAAGGTGTTGGCGCGCAGCGCCCGATCCATCCGGAACTCGATGCCGCTTGCTGCTGCGACAGCCGTGACGTGATCGATGATCTCGTGGGCACGCTCGACGCCCCCGAACTTCTTCGCATATGCGTCGAGCACCGGCCCAGCCTTTCCGGGTGAGGCGGTGGGATCGAGTTGATACGGACGAAAGACGATGTCGACGTCGATTTCGTCGCCGAGTTCGGCGATCGCCGCCTCGAACCGGCGTTTGCCGATGTAGCACCACGGGCAGATGACGTCCGACCAGATCTCGACCTCGACGTGGGGGCGCACGTCGTGGATGATAGGCCCGTATCGTGGCGATCATGACCTCGGCGCCACAGGACGTGCAGGCCACATTCTGCGCCACGTTGGTCGACGAGTGGATTCGTCACGGGCTGCGCCATGCCGTGGTTGCACCGGGTTCGCGCAGCACCCCGATGGCGCTGGCACTGGCCGCACGGTCCGACATCCACGTGCACATCTTCCACGACGAACGATCGGCGTCGTTCGCCGCGCTGGGGATTGCTTTGGCCAGCGGCGCGCCCGCAGTACTGCTGTGCACCAGTGGCACTGCCGCGACGCACTTTCACGCGGCGGTCGCCGAGGCCCATCAATCCGGCGTGCCGATGCTGGTGCTGACCGCCGACCGGCCGCCGGAGCTCCACGGCGTCGGCGCACCACAGACGATCGAGCAGACCCACCTGTACGGCGTGGCTGTTCGGGCCTTCGTCGATCCGGGCGTCGCTGACGATGAGCAACGTGCGACCTGGCGATCTTTCGCGTCGGCTGGGTGGCGCAAGGCGACGGGCGATCGTCCCGGGCCTGTCCACCTCAACCTGCCGTTCCGCGAACCGCTCGTTGGTCAGGCGGGCGAGTTGCCTCCCATCGAGCCCATGGAGTTGATCTCGCCGCCGCTGATCGTCATCGACGAGTTGGTCGATCTGCTGGCGACACCGCACGGTCTGATCATCGCCGGCACCGGCGTCGACGAACCCGGTGCGGTGCAAGCGCTGGCTGAGGCCACGGGCTGGCCTGTGCTGGCCGACCCTCAGTCAGGTTGTCAGCAACTCGCGTCGGCTGTCGTGCGGTTCGACGCCCTGTTGCGCCACACCGGCTTCGCCGCAGACCACTACCCGGCCGTGGTGATGCAGCTCGGAATGCCACCGGCGTCGAAGGTGCTGGCGCAATGGCTGGCGGCGTCGGGCGCCTCGCACGTCGCGGTCTCATCCGCCGGGCTGGTGTCGGACCCGAACCTGCTCGGCGCGCAGCAGTTTCACTCGCCCGTCGGGGTGCTCTGCGCACAACTCGCGGCCCGGGTGGCGCATCACCACCGTGATGCGCCGTGGCTCAGTGACTGGCTGCACGCCGACCGTATCGCTCGCTCCGTGCTCGACGCGGCGCTCGATGCGGAGCCCAAGCTGTCGGAACCCGGCACAGCCCGGGCGATCACTGCAGGCGTGCCTGCAGGAGGTCACCTGGTCGTCGCGTCGTCGATGCCGGTACGCGACGTCGAATGGTTCGGTGCCCCCCGCAGCGACGTCACGGTGCACGCCAATCGCGGTGCGAACGGGATCGACGGTGTCATTGCCACCGGCATCGGCGTGGCCATCGGCAGCGGTGCACCAACCGGTGTGCTGCTCGGCGACGTCGCGTTCTGCCACGACGCGTCGTCGCTCACCGCGTTGCAGCGGCGAGGGCTCGACCTCACCATCGTCGTCACCGACAACGACGGGGGAGCGATCTTCTCGTTTCTCCCGCAAGCTTCGACCCTTGCGGGCGAGCAGTTCGAGCAACTGTTCGGCACGCCACACGGAACCGATGTCGTCGAGGTCGCCCGGGCATTCGGGTTGCGCGCCTATGTGGCCGAGACAGCCGAGACGTTGGGCGCGGGTTTCGACGAGCCCGACACCTGTGTGGTTCGCGTCGCCTCGAATCGTCTCGACAACGTCGGTGTGCATGCCGCGCTCAATGCAGCAGTGGTTGCCGAACTGACCGCAGCTGCTACGGCCTGACGATCGCCGACAGCATCGCTTGGAACTTGGCCTGTGTCTCGGCCAACTCGGCCAACGGATCGCTGTCGGCAACGATGCCGCCGCCGGCCACCAGACGGGCGCTGCGGCGGTCGGGTGAGAACTCTGCGCAGCGCAACGCCACGGCCCATGTCCCGTCGCCGACGGCGTCGACCCAGCCGACCGACCCTGCGTAGCGACCACGCTCGAACCCCTCGACCTCGGCGATCAGGGCCAACGCTTCGGCTCGGGGAAATCCGCCGACGGCCGGCGTTGGCGCCAGTGCACGCACGAGCTCGAGAACGTTCGGTCGGGGATCCGAGAGTTGACCCTCCATGCGGGTGCCGAGGTGCTGCACGTTGGCGACTGCGATGATCGACGGCTCGGGCTCCCAGTCGAGGTAACTGCACCACGGCAGCAACGTGTCGTGGATCATGTCGATCACGACTCGGTGCTCCGTCTGGTTCTTGGCGCTGGCCAACAGCTCCGCCGCAGCCCGTTGATCGGTGTCGGGGTCGCCACTTCGTGGCGTCGTGCCGGCGAACGGGTGGGCCCGAACGGTGTTGCCCGCGACTGACACCAACAACTCCGGCATCGCACCGACGAACCCGTCGATCGAGTATCGGTAGCTCGACCCGAACGACATTCGCAGGCGCACCAGCACGGCGTGGATGTCGATCGGCTCGTCGCTGCTCACGCGGATCTCGCGGGCGATGACCGCCTTCGTCAACCGGCCGTCGCGCACCGCATCTCGCGCCGTCGTGACGGCGCGAAGGTAGTGGTCCACGGGCGTCAGCGGCTCGCTCGTGAAGCTCTGTGCACGCGGCTGAGGACGGGCCGGGGTGTCGAGCTCGGCGGCCGCGTCATCGATCGTCGTGACCCATTTGCGTCCGTCCGCCGCCTTCACGACGGCCATTGCCGGGATCACCAGCTCGCATGGCGCACCAGGCTTGAACGGCACGACCCCCATCGCCAGTGGTCGTGCGCCGTCCGCCTGATCGTCGTGTTCGATCGCTGCGAGGAACTCGGCGACATCGTCGATCGCGACTCGGGCCGCGACCCCTCGCCCGGCGACGCCGACCCCATCGCGTACGAACAGGTACCCGTCGCCGCGGGCGATGTCGTTGAGATCGACCTCCCGATCGAGCGGTCGACTGACGGCTCGCACGACGGTCAGCTCCGGGTGCTCAGCAGCAGTTGGGTGATGCCGCCGGAGAGTTGGTGGTGCTCGGCGTCAGCGAACCCCGCGGCTCGGAGGTCTGCCAGCATCTGGTCGCGCGATGGGAGGTAGGCGACGCTCTTGGGCAGGTAGCGGTACGCCGCGCCGTCGCTGAGCAGGCTGCCGATCTTGGGCACGACCTTGCCGAAGTAGATGTTGTTGCCCCACCGGATCAGCTTGTTGCGCGGCACCCCGACATCGAGCAACGCGATCCGGCCGCCGGGGCGCACCACGCGCCCGAGCTCGTCGAAGAACCTCGGCAACTCGACCAGGTTGCGCAGCGCGAACCCACACGTCGCCCCGTCGACCGAGTGGTCGGGCAACGGCAGACGCAAGATGTCGGCTTGCGCACGTGGCGCGCCGCTGCGATCGGCGGCGAGCATGCCGAAGCTGAGGTCGAACGACAACGGTCGATGGCCGGCGCGGCTCAGGTCGACACACAGGTCCCCGGTGCCGCTGGCGAGGTCGATCACCGTGCTTGCCGGCGGGAGTGCCAGCAGCCGCACTGCTTTGCGGCGCCACCGCACGTCGAGCCGAAACGTCATGATCCGGTTCACCAGGTCGTAGCGCGGTGCGATCGCATCGAACATCTGGCGGACCGCGGTCACCTTGTCGTCGCCCTGCGGCAACGTCTCGCTGTCCCACGCACGTTTGCTCACGGTCTGGAGGCTATTCGCCATTGGGTGCCGCGGCGCCAGACACGTCACCGAATCTCCGGTCGCACCGGAGATTCCGTGACTTGTCCCGGCAGTGTGTCAACCGAGCGCCGCCTTGCGGCAAGTCATGATGCGTGATGGTGATTCACGCCGACAATGGCGACGAGCCTGGCTTGATCGACGTCGACTTCGACGATTTCCATCAACGCGGGTACCGGCGGTGCGTCGCACTCGGCTACGTGCTGGCCGGATCGGCGGCGGATGCCGACGATCTCGTGCAGGATGCGTTTTCGATCGCCTACCGGCGTTGGCCGGAGATCTCGGCATACGACGAACCGCTGGCGTGGGTGCGCAAAGTGATGGTGAACAACGCGATGTCGCGTGGTCGCCGGCTGCAGCGCGAAGTCAGCGCCATGGTGAGGTTCGGCAATCGCCTGCAGGTCGCGGCACCCGGGATCGATGAACGCGACCGCGAGTTGTGGCAACTGGTCAGCAAGTTGCCGAAGCAACAGGCCGCCGCCATTGCTCTGCACTACGTCGACGATCTCTCGGTGGAGGCGGTGGCCGAGGTGCTCGGTTGCTCGGCTGGAACGGTGAAGACACACCTGTCAGGTGGGCGCCACGCGCTGGCTGCCCGATTGACGGCGATGAAGGAGGGTGATTCCGATGTCTGATCTCGATGCACGCGAGGCAGAGGTTGACGAGTTGCTGCGGGTGAGTGGCCCGAAGCTGCGGACCGCGGTGGCGCACGGCCCTGTGACCGACTTCCGACGGCCACGATCGCGCCGCCGCGGTTGGGTGATCGCCATCGCCACCGTCGTGGTGTTGATCATCGGTCTGGTGGCCATCGGCACGAACCGCAACGACCAGACCCGGGGCAACGATCCCGGCCGGCTGTACTGGCAGGTGACCGACCTGCCCAACGGACTCGATCTCACCTCGATGGGCGAGCCGTCGAGCCAGACCGGCCCGCCAGGCCTCTCCACGAGGCTCAATGTCTACGCAACCGACGCTGCACCGCTGGGTCCGATCGTGTCGGTGGGTCGGCCGTCGGGAGTTCCCGGCCAGGACATCCTGCCCGCAGCCGGCGGGACGAACTTCCACGAGACGGCGATTGCCGGGCGCCGTGCCGCATTCGCAGATGGGCAGTCGGGGCAACGGCTGCTGTACGTCGAGGTTGACGGCCATTGGGTCGCGATGACGTCACGAAACACCAATGATGCGACGTTGATGCGGTTGGCCGCAGCTGTGGTTCGCGATGCCGATGGATCTGCCGAGGTTCCCTCGGCAGATCTGGTCGACGGTCTCACGCTGGTCCTGCCGGCCACCGCGCCGATC
>JAYVOI010000150.1:0-11430 GCA_043758005.1 Ilumatobacteraceae bacterium | reverse complement strand
GTGCGAATCGCAGATCGCCATCGCGGTTGCCGAGGTAGTGCACCTCGAGGCCACCGACCAGTGCTTCGGCCTCGTCTTCGCCGGTCAGCAGCATCGGCACCACGACGAGTGTGCGCATGCTCGTGGGCACACCATTGTCGAGGTCGAGGCGCGGCAGCCGCATCGGGCCGAGCACCCTGGTGACCATCATGTTGACGAGGTTGACGGCGAGGTCGGAGGCCGGGCCGAGCGCGAAGATCGTGATCGCGATGAGCCCTGCCCCGGCGGCACCTCCGTGGCGCGACAGCAGCAGCGGTATGGCCAGCGTGACCGCACTCAGGAACACGACCGTTGCGAGGTAGCCGGTCGTGGGGTACCGCACGTACGCACGCCGCAACCGTGTCGCCAGCGGCACGTGCACGTCGAGCTGTCTCTCGAGGGCGAACCGCCCGTCGGAGATCAAGTAGTAGCCGGGATCGTGATACCGGGCGGCCTCGGTCGATTCGCCCTCGATCTCCTGTGGGACGGCGTCTGCCAAGTCGAGTGCCGTTCGGGCAATCTCGACCTCGGGCATCGTCGAGCCGCGACCGAGTTCCTCGATGGCCTTGCGGTAGCTGTCGCGCGTCGCGAAGTCCATGTCGCCGAAGGCGCTGCGCGTGCGAAGCAGCGCGTCGACCACGCCGACGCTCTCGACGAACTCAGCCCAATCGAGCGAGGAGATCAGGCGCATGCTCGTGATCACATTGCGGACCGTCACGTTCATGGTCGCCTGGCGCTGGTGCTCGAGTCGCACCGTCTCGTCGGCGGTCGTGCCTTGCGACACGAGTCGATCCTCCAGCCACCCGAGGGCAGGGGTGACCGCCGGGTCCTGATCGCGAAGGCGTTGGAAGAGCTGCACGAGCGCGGGTGTTGGCAATGTCGCTCGGGACAGCTTGCGCAGCGCCACGACGGCGACGTCGGGGCTCGCGTCGCCGAGGCCCAGCAGGCTGTCGGCGAGCTCGTCGGCGGTCTCACGCGCCTTGCGACTGGCGACGATCTGTTCCGACAATCGCCGGAGGTTCTCGACGAGGAGGATGCGCAGGGTGATTGCGATCGCCCACAGCTCACCGATCGTCAGCGGCTCGACCGATTGGTACGCCTGCACCATCCGCCGCAAGCTGTCGGGGTCGAAGCGGCTGTCGGTGTGGGCGATGTATGCCCATGCCAGCCCCAGCACGCGGGGATAGCCGGCGAGGTGCCCCTCCAGCAGCTTTGGCAGCTCGTGGTAGTAGTTCCCCGGTAGGTCGTCGCGGATCTCGCGAAGTTGCTCGTCGACGATCGGGAAGTTGTCGACCAGCCATTCCGCGGCCGGCGTGATCGAGCGTTCGTCCTTGATCGCCCGGGCCAGGAGACGATACGACTCGATGAGCACCCGCCCGTTCTCGGCGACTCGCGGCTGCACGGGCTTTCCACGATGCCGCGTCGGATTGATCGTTTGCGCCACGGCCAGGGTATGTGCATGCTGCTCGAGCCGTTCGACGCTGAAGAGCTCTTCGACGATGGGTCGCTGCGACGCTGCCGCGGCGCGTGACCGCCGCCGACCTCTGGCGAGAGGATCGGTGATGGATGGCTTCGTCATCGCGGCGGCCTCACCAGACGTCGCCGTCGCGCCAGTCGCACGTGAGCTCGCCGCCGACATCGAGCACGTGAGCGACTGGGAAGACGTAGATGCACCCGTCCTCATCGGCGGTTCGCACGATGCCGGTTGGTGTCAGGGCTGAAGTCGGTCCGAGCCACCTGATCCAACCGCGATGTTCGTACAGGCTGATCGCCTCGTCGGTGGCGCCCAGCGCACCGATGTCGTAGGCGGCCTCGATGATCCGTTCGAGTGCCGCCATCATCTGTCCGCCGATGCCGTGGCGCTGCCATTCGGGATGTACGCCGATGCCCTCGACGTACCCGGTTCGCAGCACCTGATCCCCATGCACGAGACGACGTTGGACGACCGATGCATGACCGACGACCGACGAGTTGTGCCACACGATCGAGTGCATTCCACCGAGCGAGTGTTCCCAATCGTGGTCGTTCAAATCACCGGCGAAGACCACGTCGAGCAGGTCCCTGGCTTGGGCGAGCACGGATGCCGTGAAATCGGCGGTGTGCCCGACCTGCAGCGAGAAGCCTCCCGGAATCGAGCGATCCCGAACTTCCTCTCGTGCTGTCATCGAAGTTGACACTACTGGGAACCGAAAAGCGGTCCGCGTCCCGCGGTACGTTGGCTCGGGTCACCCTGCGGGAAACTCCTCCGAAAATCTGTTCGGATGTGTCGATTCTGGGCAGGGTCGTTCGTGTAGATGGCAACGAGGCCCGGTGAGCGCCGGGTCATGAGACAAGGAGCAACCACAATGACGCAGTACCTGTTGTCCGTCCATATGGTCGATGGTGTCGAGCCCCCGGCGCCCGACGAGATGCAGCAGATGTTCGCCGACGTCGACACGTTCAACCAGAAGCTCCAGGCGCATGGGTCGTGGGTCTTCGCCACCCTTGTCGGGCGCGTTTCCCGTACAGCTGCTACTCACAGCGCGCCCGATCTTGCAGTGTGGGCGCGACCCCGGTAGCTCGGCTACCGGAATCGCGCCCGACGAGGGTGGGACAGGCGGGTCAGTCGGTGGTGCGGGCCCGGTAGCGGCGCTGGGCGATCACCCATCCGACGCCTTCTTGCAAGTCGGTGGCGATCGACATCGCCGGGCCCATCATGGCGAAGGCCAAGGTTTGGATGAGAATGCCGCCGATCAGGTACTCCTTGTACCCCGCGCCGTCGACCTTGATCGCTCCGCCGAAGACGTAGGCGAACAGCAGCACGAACATCAACGGCTGCACGGTGACGTTGGTCAGCTTCTCGGGGACCTGGCGAATGTGCTCGAGGTTGCGACGGGCGAAGATGGTCGCGTCGGTCATCAAGGTGTTGCTCATGCCGTGATCTCCTGGCTGCTGCGGCGGTCGCTGGTGAGAGCGAGGAAGACTTCGTCGAGGGTGGCTTCGCGGCGGGTGATGTCGATGGCATCGATGCCCGCCTCGTCGAGGGCTCGCACGATGTCGATGACCCTCACGCCTGACTTGATCGGTGCGGTGACGATGAGTTGTTCGGCGTCGAACGTGGGGTCGTTCTCGGCGAAGGCCGACAAGGCACTGGCTGCGGCGACCAGTTCGCTGGTTGCAGCGACCTTGACGTCGAATCGATCGTCGCCGATGCGTGCCTTCAGATCGTCGGGCGTGCCGTGGGCCACGGTCTCCCCGTGGTCGAGCACGACGATGTCGTCGGCCATGCGGTCGGCCTCTTCGAGGTACTGCGTGGTGAGGATGATGGTGGTTCCTTCACGCACCAGATCGGCGAGCAACTGCCAGAGATCGCCGCGACTTCGCGGATCCAGCCCGGTCGTGGGCTCGTCGAGGAAGAGGACGTCGGGGTTGCCCATCAGACTGGCGGCCACGTCGAGCCGGCGGCGCATGCCACCGGAGTACGTCTTGACCAACGCCGTGGCGAAGTCGGTGAGATCGAGTTGCTCGAGCAGTTCGTCGCCTCGTTGCCGCGCTGCAGCCTTCGACATGCCGCGGAGCCGGCCGATGGTCTGCAGGTTCAGCCGGGCGGTCATCAATCCGTCGACGGTGGACTGCTGTGAAGCGACACCGATGCGATCACGGACGGCCGCGTTCTGGTGCACGACATCGAGCCCGGCGACGGTCGCGCTGCCCTCGGTGGGCTGGCTCAGGGTGGTGAGAATGCGGATTGCCGTGGTCTTGCCGGCTCCGTTGTGACCGAGAAGGCCCAGCACGGTTCCCGGGGCGACGTGCAGGTCGAGGTTGCGCAATGCCCACAGGTCGCCGAACTGCTTCCCGAGCCCGGTGGCGGTGATGCCACCGGTGCGTGAAGCGCGCTGCGATGGCGGTGGTTCCAATGTTTTCGTATGGCGTACTGAATTCTCGTACATAGTACGAAGAAGATTAGCAGTACACTGTACGTCGTGGCAAGCGATTATCGGAAGAAGCGACCGGAGGCCCCCAGCGCGCCGGATGTGCCGGGTGTCCCCGGCTCAGAGGCCAGTGAGGCGCTGCGCCAGCTCGTGATCGACAAGACCACCGAGAAGATCCACGCCAAGATTCACGCCAAGATCGAGGAGCAGGCGACGAAGGTGGCGATCAAGACCGCCAAGCACGCCGAGACACTCGACCGGTTGGCAGCACACCTCGAGACCATCGACGTGTGGACCCGGGCCGACCGAAGCATGCGCAAGCCCCGCTTCAACCGCGACGACATCGCTGCCGCGGCCATCCGCATCGCCGATGAAGAAGGCTTCGAAGCCGTGTCGATGCGCCGTCTGGCCGCCGAACTCGACGCGGGGACGATGACGCTCTATCACTACGTGCGCACCAAAGATGAGCTGTTGACGCTGGTGTTCGATGCCCTGATGGGCGAAGTTGCGCTTCCTCCCGGCCAGCGGATACCACGCGAGTGGCGAGCCGCGATCACGCTGATCGCCAGGCGCAGCCGCGACGCGTTGCGCCGTCATCCGTGGATCCTCGACATCACCGACGACCCCAGCATCGGGCCCAACGCGATGCGCCACTTCGATCAGTCGTGGCAGGCGCTTGCGTCGCTCGATGCCAGCTTCGAAGACAAGCTCGACCTCATCACCGTGGTCGACGAGTATGTGTTCGGGTACTGCCTGCACGAGCGCAACAACCTCAAGGACAGTCCCAAGGACGCCGAGATGGCCGAGTACATCGGTGCGTTGCTGATCGACGACCAAGCCGAGTATCCGGCCCTCGCTGGAATGGTCGCCGAGATGGGTCTGCCTCGCTTGTGGTCGAGGATCCACAACCACGGGCGCGGTGCAGGCCGTTTCGATCGCAACCTGGCCCGCCTGCTCGCGGGCTTCGAGGCAAGCATCAACCGTCCGTAGTCGCAGCCGACGAGCGATGAACCGCTGGCGGGTGCACCTTCCTCATCGCGCCGCGCCGTGACTGCGGCGCGATGAGCGATCTGTGGTGCCCAGCGACTCATCGCCCGTCGGTGGGGGTGCCCGCGACGTCAGGCGCCGACCTCCTGTGACCGGCGGTTCGTCGCCGGCCGGTCGGGGTCGGCCCGCTCGGCATCGGTGCGCAGCGAAGCGTCCAGCACGCTGTGGGTCTGTCCGTAGCCGTTGGGTTCGAGGCGATCCGCTGCGGGATCGTCGAAGAACTCGCCGTCGTCGGCGAGATAGCGAAAGCATGTCACCGTTTCTGCGGGCACAGACACGGTGACGTAGCGACGCCCGTCGAGTTCTTCGACGAAGGGGTCGCAGCTCGGATCCCAGCCGTTGAAGTCACCGACGACGGAGACGGGCCGTCCATCGTCGATCATGAACGTGACCAGAACGTCACCGTTTGGGAGGAGACTGGTGGTGATCATCGTTGACTTCCTTTCCTGCGGTCGGCTGGTGAACCGTCGTGAGTGTGCGCTGGGGCAGCTTGGTGGTAGCTGAAGACGGCTGAAGGCGTCTTCAGCTCGCACGTGTGAGACTGAACACATGCGTGTGCTCGTGGTCGAAGACGAGGTGCGTCAGGCCGCTGCGCTCAAGCGCGGCCTCGAAGCCGAGGGCTATGCCGTCGATGTCGCCAGCAGTGGGACCGATGGGTTGTGGCTGGCCACCGAGCAGCCGTACGACGCCATCGTGCTCGACGTGATGCTGCCGGGGCTGAACGGTTACAAGGTCTGCGCCGAGCTTCGAGCAAAGCAGATCTGGACACCGGTCCTGATGCTGACAGCGAAGGACGGCGAGCTCGACGAGGCGGAGGCGCTCGACACCGGCGCCGACGACTTCTTGTCGAAGCCGTTCTCGTACGTGGTGTTGGTGGCGCGCCTTCGGGCCCTGCTGCGTCGTGGCGCGACGACGCGACCACCGGTGCTGCGCGTGGGCGGGCTGGATCTCGATGTGGCGGCACGGACCTGCACGGTCGATGGCGAGCCGGTCGAACTGACGCCGCGCGAGTTCTCCGTGGTCGAATACCTCATGCGCCGCGAGGGCGAGGTCGTGCCCAAGTCGGAGATTCTCGAACACGTCTGGGACTTCGCCTTCGATGGTGGCGACAACGTGGTCGAGGTGCACGTCTCGGCGCTGCGCAGGAAGCTGGGCTCCTCGGCGATCGAGACGGTGCGCGGCGCCGGCTACCGGATGGGCGCGCGTGCGCGCTAAGTGGCGTTCGTCGGTCCGATCCCGCGCCACGATCGGTGCCTCCTTCGTTCTTGCGGGCGCGTTGGTGGTCGGCGCGTTGGCTGCTGCCGGATTGCTGCGTCGGGCGCTGAGCTCCGACGCGCAGTCCCTCCTGGTCGATCGGGTCGATGAGGTGCAGACACAGATTGCCGACAGGTTGCTGACCCGCCTGCTCCCGTCGACCGGCCGCGAGGTCGGCCAGGTTCAGGTGGTCGACGCCGCCGACCGGGTGGTTGCGGTGACCATCGGCCTGGCGGACACGACCCGGCTCGACGTGATCGCGGCACCGGCCGTCGGTCGCGACTCGACGGCGACCGTCGACGGGAACGCGATCGGCGGCGTGCCCGGACAGGAGTACCGGGTCGTTGCCCGGACGGTCGATTCGGTGGACGGGCATTTGACCATCTACGCGGTCACCTCTCTGGACGCTGCCCACCGAGCCGAGCGCTACCTCCGCAACGCGCTGCTCATCGGCCTGCCGTTGCAGGTTGCGCTGGCGGCGTGGTTGATCTCACGCGTTGTCGCCCGGGCGCTGGCGCCCGTCGACTCGATGCGCGCCGAGGTCGATCGCATCGAGGCGGCTGATCTCTCCGGCCGCGTCCAGGCCAGCTCGAGCGACGATGAGATCGCCAAGTTGGGCCTGACATTGAATCGCATGCTGGATCGACTCGAAGAGGCGGCGAGCCGCCAACAGCTCTTTGCCGCTGCAGCATCGCACGAGTTGCGCAGCCCGCTGTCGACCATCCGCACCGAGCTCGAGGTCGGTCTGGCCTACCCGGACCGGGCCGAATGGTCGAAGGTCGCCGAGGACTCGTTGATCGAGGTCGCACGGCTGGAGGAGCTCACTCGCGACCTGCGGATGCTGACCCGCTCGCGCTCGATGCAAGCGTCTGCAGCGGTGCCGATCGATCTCCCCGTTCTCATAGCCGCCGAGGTCGCGTTGCGCCGCCCCGATCGAGGCGTCGCGTATCACACTCACCTGATGTCGGCCGAGATCGCTGCCGACCCCGACGCCGTCGTACGCGTGCTGCGCAACTTGTTCGACAACGCCGAGCGGCACGCTGCGGCGAACATCGGCGTCATCGTGACGCAGGAGCCGGATGGGGTGGCCCTGACCGTTGCCAATGACGGGCCGGCCGTGCCGCCTGGCGATCTCGAGCGGATCTTCGAGCCGTTCATGAGATTGGACGAAGCGCGCTCGCTCGACATCGGAGGAAGCGGGTTGGGCCTGGCGATCGTTCGATCCATCATGACCGCCCTCGGCGGTTCGATCATCGCCGCACCGGTCGACACGGGTGCGGAGTTCCGCGCCTGGTTTCCTCGGCGGACAACCGACGCATGAGCTTTGGGCCGCTGGCCATCGTCCTGGCCGCCGGTCTGGTCGGCCCGCTCCTGACCTCGCTGCACCGCTTCGGACCGCCGATGATCGTCGGCGAGATCGCCGCCGGCGTGGTGATCGGGCGCAGCGGTCTCACTTGGGTGGATCCGAGCGACCAACTACTGACGGGCTTGGCCGCGATCGGGTTTGCGTTGTTGATGTTCGTTGTCGGCACGCATCTTCCGGTGCGCGATCGACACCTGCGCTCGGCGCTCGGCACCGGGCTGGCAATAGCCGCCACTGTCGCCGCGTTGGCCGCGATCGCCGGGCTGCTGCTGGCGCCGAAGGTCGGCCTGGATCGTCCGGCGATCCTTGCCGTATTGATCGCCACCAGTTCCGGTGCAGTTGCACTCCCCGTGTTGCAGGGTCTCGACCGGTCGGACCGCGCCACCCTGGTCGCGACGGCGTGGGTGGCAATCGCCGATGTGGTCACGGTGCTGGCCCTGCCGGTGGTGTTGGCAACCGGCCGCATGGGGCGCGTGATCGGCGGTGGCGCTCTGGTCGTGTTGGCCGGAGGGACCATGCTGTTGTTGGCCCGCTTCGCCCGTGATCGTCCTGCGGTCAGGCGAATGCGACTGCTGTCGGCCGAGCGCGGGTGGGGGCTCGATCTTCGGGTCTCGCTGCTCGCCCTGTTCACCTGTGCGTGGCTGGCGACACGGTTCGGCACGTCGATCCTCATCGCCGGGTTTGCCGTCGGCACGGTCGTTGCGCTGCTGGGTGAGCCGCGGCGGGTCGCCCAGCAGTTGGTCGGGATCGGCGAGGGGTTCGCGATCCCGCTGTTCTTCGTCCACCTCGGTGCGCAGATCGATCTCCGAGCCCTGTTGCGCTCGTCGCAATCGCTGGAGTTGGCGGCGGCGATCGCTGTTGTCGCGATCGCGATTCACCTCATCGCCGCAATCGTGTGGCGACTACCGGTCGCGATGGGATTGGTCGGCTCCGCGCAACTCGGCGTTCCCGCGGCCGTGGTCTCGATCGGGCTTGCCACGGAGCAGCTCACCGCCGCGCAGGGCGCGGCGGTGATGATGGCGCTGTTGGTCACGCTGGGAGCCTGTGCGGCCGGTGGTGCGATGCTCGGTCACACCGGGTCACTCGCCGATGCAAGTGCGCCCGTCGCGCTCGAGTAGCCGTCACGCTGCATGTGTCGACAGGGTTGCGTCGACATCGATCGTCGTGCCCTTGCGGTCGATCTTGAGGTGAACGACATGCCCGGCTCCCGTGGTGCGGATCACATCGCCCAGGGTGGAGCTGTCGTCGGTCGCGGTGCCGTTGATCGACACGATCACGTCGCCGGGCTGCAGACCGGCGCTTGACGCTGCGGACTGTCCGGCAACATCAACGACCAGAAGGCCATGATCGACGTCGAGCCCACTCCGAGATGCGACGGTTGGGTCGACGGGCGCCGTGGTCACGCCCAGGTACGCCTTGGTGATGGTCTTGCCTTGTTGCAGTTGGGTGATGATCGGTTGGGCCGTGTCGAGGGCGATCGCGAACCCGATGTTCTGGGCGTCCTGCGAGCCGGCGGAGTTGATGCCGACGACCTCACCATCGAGCGTCAGCAGTGGGCCTCCGGAGTTGCCCGGGTTGATCGCTGCGTCGGTCTGCAACAGGTGGGTCAGATGTTCGCCATCGTTGGTGTCGATGGTTCGGTCGAGCGCCGAGACGATGCCCTCGGTGGCGGTCGGCCCGCCGGTGAGATCCAGCGCGTTGCCAATGGCCACGACCGGCTCGCCGATGCGGAGGTTCGACGACTTGCCGAGGGGCAAGGCGGTGAGGCCGGCCTTGTCGACCTTGACGACCGCGAGGTCGTCGGTGCGGTCGACGCCGAGCACCTTGGCGGGTGCCGTCGAGCCGTCGGCGAACTTCACGGTGATCTTGGTTGCATCGGCCACGACGTGGGCGTTGGTGGCGATCTGACCATCGGTGCTGATGATGAAGCCGGTCCCGGCCGCTTGTCCGCCGTTCAACTCGACGCTGATGCTCACCACGCCTGGCAGTGCAGCGCTGATCAGCGCCGAGACATCTTGCTTGTCCGGCCCTGAGGCTCCCGACGTCGTGGTGCCGACCGATGCAGTGTTGAAGTTGCCGGTCGTTGCCTGCACCGCCGCCGCCGGCCGTAGCTGGCGACCGGCGATCGCGCCGCCTGCGGTGCCTCCGGCGATCGCAACGACCGCGAGCGCGGCGAGTGCCAGTTGTCGGCGGCCGGAGCGCCGGGAGCGGGGGCCGCGGGGGGAGATGTCGGGGTCGTCATCGAACTGGCTCTCGCCATCGAGGGTGGTGTGATTGTCGAAGTGGGACGGTGAGCCGGCAGGAGCGGGCCACGACGAAGGCCCGTTGCCGACACTCGGATCGTGTTCGGGGAACATGTCTGGTCTTCCTTTCCGAAGTTGGACATGCTCATGGTGGTCCTGTCACGTTGACGCCTCCCTGAAGAAAGCTGAAGGATCCTTCAGTCCGTGCCGGTCCGACGGCACGTTTGAAGCGCCGCGCGCCCGGGTAGTCGCTGGTCATGATCGTTCTCGGACTCGTGCTTCTGCTCCTCGGTCTCTTCACGGGAGTCGGCATCCTGTGGACCGCCGGCGTTGTTCTCCTGATCGTCGGCCTGGTCCTGATGGTGCTCGGTCGCAGCGGCCGCCGCATCGGTGGCCGTGCTCACTACTGGTGACGCGTTCCGTCTAGCCGGACCCCTTGGAGGCGGCCTTCAAGCGCTGCCGTGCCCCAACCGATTCGGCGACCGGCAACAGCCGGCTGGCCTTGCCCAGGCCCCGCGGCGGCACGTTGCCGTAGATCGCTTCGTATTCGCCGTCGCGCACCAGGAACGTCTCGTGCCAGATCCCGGTGCGACCGGTGCTGCCGACCCGCTTCCAGAACTTCCGCCAGACGTCGAGGTGCGGATCGTCGGTGTTCTTGGCGAATGCCTCGAGATGCTCGAACGACCGCCAGTACTGCACGCTGGCGAACCCCAACGTCTGATATCCGAGCAACCCACTCTCGGGGTGCTCGGTGAGGTACTTCAACATGTGGTTCAGCCCACGCCGTCCACCGAGATCGGTGACCGCCTTGAACAACTGCAACTTCGAGTTCACTCGTGCCCCGATGATGAAGACGACGAAGTCGCCGTCGATCTCGGCGGTCCAGCGCCCCTGTCTGATGTCGGCCATCGACGCCCTCCTCTGCTCGACGAAGATCATCGCGCACCCGTCAGGAGCGGATGTCCTTGTGGTCGAACCACACCACTGCGACGGCACCGACGACGACCAGAGAGGCGCTCCCCAGCTGGCATCGCTGGCCACCGAGTCGCCAGCGAAGGTGCCGGCGATGATGATCAGCAACAGGCCGCTGGTCGCGCTGAGCACCGCGGTCGGAACGAGCAACCCGCTCTGCGAGGCGAGGCGGAACAACCCGTCACCGTCGCCACGGCGTGGGCGATCGCTGCGAGCGTTGATCGCAACAACGATCAACGTGGGGAGCCCGATCAGGAGGAGGGCGATGACCAGCGAGCGTGTCCTGACCGCGGCCTTGGTGAACTCGGTGCGGATCAGGGCGATCATGACGACACCGCGACAGGGCTGGCGTCGCCGGCGGCGAGCAGGTCGAGGAACGCGTCCTCGAGGCGTTGCGTCGGCATCAGGGTTTCGAGGCGCAGGCCGGCGCCGAACAGAGTGGCAGCGACGTCGGAACGTCGGCCTTCCTGCAGTACCATCATCTGACCGTCGCCTTGCAGTTGCACGTTGGTCACACCGGGCGGGCGTAACAGCACGGCGTTGGCAGCCGATTTGTCGTCGACTTCGACGTAGAGCGAACGGGTCGTGCCGACGAGGTCACTGACGGTCCCACTGGTCACCA
>JAYVOI010000149.1:0-11448 GCA_043758005.1 Ilumatobacteraceae bacterium | reverse complement strand
ACCGATCCATCGGGAGCTGTGAACGGGACCACGTCATTCGGCCCGCCCATCATGTCCTCACCGAAGCGTTGGTTCTCGGCCGCGCTCAACCCAGCGGCATACGTATCGGTCGGGTCCACCACGGCTTCGTGGTAGCCGAGTGCCCGGGCAGCCGCACCGCGGACATCGTTGTTGGCCCACGAGCCGAAGGCGACCGCCAGCTCGCCGGCAGTTCGAACCGGGTACACCCAGCCCTTGGCGTCCATGCAATCCTGCACGATCGCCTGCTCGGCCATCGACATCACCAGTCCATCTTCTGGGCTCAGCGTTGCTCCGGTCTGCGGCAATCCCGCCGGCAGCGGCGGCACGCGCAGATCGCTCATCACAAGTTCAGGCACCGTGCTCGACGTCGGCACCGTGACTCCGCCCGGCCCGAGCGCCAGGAACGCCTGCAGTCGCAAGCCTTCGATGTGGATGTGGCTGGTGACACCACCCTCGGTTGACCTCTGATCGAACTCGCCGGTGAATGCCGAACCCAGAGGCGAACGGAAGAAGTCACCCGTGAAGCTCACCCAATCACCCTTCGCCTTGCCGTTGTAGGTCCGAAACTCGTTGGAGGCCCATTCGTTGCCATCGTTTTGGAAGTAGATGTTGAGTCGCATCTCGACGCCGTGTTCGGTCCAGATCAACTCCAACGTTTGGTAGTTGGAATCCCCCGCCGCACTGTTGATATTGACCTGGGCGCCCTTCGACGTGAACCGCTGACCGCTCACATCGATCCACAAGTCGTCGGCCGTGAGCGACACCTGCTGGGTGACAAACGAGAACTTCGATCCTCCCGACGGTCCCGACACCGATGAGTCACTGTCTCGGCGAGCCAAGGCGAACAAGCCGCCGACAACCAAGGCGAGTGTCGCAGCGACAGCCACCAGATGCCTCCAGTCGAGGCGCCGTGGTGCCACCACGCGAGCGTCGGCGGCGCCGACCATCACCACGTCGAACTGGTCGAACGGGCGGGCCACGGCGGCCCGCTCGAACAGCATTGTGGTCACTCGGTTTTCGAACTCGTTCATCACAGAACCTTCCTCATTGCAGCCAGGCCGCGATCGATCCATGGCCCAACCGAACCGGGCGCACAGCCCAGCGCTTCGGCGATCTCGTTCGTGGTCGCCCCAGCGTAGAATCGCAACACCACCGCGGCACGATGATTGAACGGCAGTTGTGCCAGCACATCGGCCAATGTGTCGCTCGTCGCATCGTTGGTGTCGGGTTTGTCGATGCGTCGGAGCAACCGGCTCGATGACGTGCGCCGGCGACCGGCGTCGCGACAGCCATTGAGCACTGCTCTGTTGAGGTAGGCAGCCGGCTGTTCGAGCGCGGTCCAACGTTGAAATACGCCGGTCATGGCCTCGTGGACGACATCGTTGGCAGCCTCGTTGTCGCCGAGCAACAGGTATGCGCGGCGAACCTGGGCATCGAGCTCGGTTCGATAGAAGGCGCTGAACTCGACATCCGTCGTATCCATCGCCTGCACCCCTTCCGCTCTCACGGCGTATTCAACGCACGAACCCCACAGATTGATACACACGAGGTGGCTTCTCGTCGTAGATCTGGGCGGGTTGGCGTCGCCGAACACGCCGATAGAGTTGTACGACCCATGACGCAGCAGCACCCCGATCTTGCCGCCGAACAGGACTTCATCGAGCACGCCTACCGGTGTCTCGAGGTCAGCCGCGATGCGGCGTGGCGGATGCGAAACCTCCACGAGGGCACCCTCGGAGGCACGTTCCAGGCGCGCTACGAGCGCGATGTGTTCGACGAGGCCGTGGTCAACCGGCTGACCCAGCTCGACCTCGGTAACGCCGCCCTGGTGTTCGGTCGCATCGACCGGATGGCCGAGACCCCTGACGGCCTCGAAACCTTCCACATCGGCCGTTTGGCGATCGCCGACGAGGAAAGTGAGCCGGTAGTGGTCGACTGGCGGGCGCCCGTCGCCGAGCCGTTCTACCGGGCGACCGGGCGCGAGCCGATGGGCCTCGCCCGCCGGCGTCACTTCGCCGTGCAGGGACGCACGCTGCTGGGCCTGGAGGACGAGTTGTTCGGCGAGGGTCATCTCGGCGTCGGCCACGACGATGGGCTCGCCAACGACGGCGGCAATGGGCAGCGCCTCGGCCCGGACTCCGGTCTCCGCGGGTACAGCACGCTGATCGCCGCGCTCGAGCGCGGCCGTACCGGCCAACTCGGCGACATCGTCGCCACGATCCAGGCCGAGCAGGACGAGATCATCCGCAGCCCACAGGCCGGCGTACTGGTCGTGCAGGGTGGTCCTGGCACCGGCAAGACCGTCGTCGCCCTGCACCGCGCCGCCTACCTGCTCTACACATACCGCTTCCCGCTCGAGGATCAAGGCGTGCTCGTCATCGGCCCCAACCGGGTGTTCCTGCGCTACATCGAGCAGGTCCTGCCGTCGCTGGGCGAGGCCGGCATCGAGCAGGTCGTGCTGGGTGATCTGGTGCCTGACGTCGATTGGGCCCGCTACGGCATCGACCACCCCGACTCGCCGGTCGCCGCCACGGTGAAGGGCAACATCCGCATGGCCGACGTGATCGACCAGGCCGTCACCGACCGCGAGCGGCCCCTCCGCGAGGAGGTCGTCGTGCCGTTCCGCACCGGCTACCTGCGGCTTCGCGTCGAGGAGACCCAGCGCATCGTGCGGTCTGCTCAGCGCCGGTTCCGGCGCCACAACGCGGCGCGCCGCTGGGTGGAGGGCGAGATCTGGTCGGCAATGGCCGCGACCTGGCGTGACGGCACGGTGACAGCGCACGACGTCAAAGAAGCAGTGCGGTCGATGCCGGAGATCCGCGCCGCGCTGGAGCGCATGTGGCCGCTGCTCACCCCCGCACAACTGCTCCACGACCTGTACGGCAGCAGAGCCTTGCTGAAGCTGGCCGCGTCCAAGCACCTGCAGGAGTCGGAGTACCTCTCGCTGTACCGTGCTCGACACGACGACGTCACCAAGGTGCGATGGACCGAGCACGATGTCGCCCTGCTCGACGAGGCACGCAGCTACCTCGGCGCCAAGAAGAACGGCGGTCAGAACGCTCAGAACGGGAACGTGGCGGGTCAGCCCGACGCCGAGGAGATCCGCACCTACGGCCACATCGTGGTCGACGAGGTCCAGGACCTCACGCCCATGCAGTTGCGGATGGTCTCGCGCCGCTCGCTGAACGGCAGCATGACGGTCGTCGGCGACATCGCCCAGGCGACCGGGGCGCTGGCGCCCAACGACTGGGCCGACGTGCTGCGCTACCTGCCCGAGCACAAGCCGTCACGGGTGATCGGGCTCAGCGTCGGCTATCGCATCCCTGCCCAGATCATGACCCTGGCCAACCAGGTGATGCTGGCGGCAACGCCGACCCTGCGGGCACCGACCAGCGTGCGCCAGAGCGATGATCATCCCGAGTTCGTGCACGCGACGCCGGATGATCTGCTCGTCGCCGTCGCCGAGGCGACCCGCAAGCTCACCGCGGAGATCACCGATGGCACGATCGCTGTCGTGGCACCGGACTCGATGGTCGACCGGGTGTCACACGCGCTCGAGGACGCCGGGATCGAACACGGCCGGGCGACACGCACCGGCCTGGAGATGGGGGTCACGGTCGTGCCGGTCAGCGTCGTGAAGGGGCTCGAACTCGACGGCGTGGTGGTCGTCGAGCCGTCCAGCATCGTCGCCGAGGAGCAACAGGGCCTGCGTGCCTTGTACGTCGCCCTGACCCGCAGCACGCGGCGACTGACGATCGTGCACGGCGACGCACTTCCTGCCGCTATGGAAGCGACAGGTACGCCTGCACCAGGTCTTTGAGGCTGCGATAGACCTTGTCGGCTGCGGCCGGCCGGTTCAGCCTGGCCGCATCGCGGCCCTTGACGATCTCGGCGGCGATCTCCGTTGCGATGTCTCGATCCTTGCCGGTGACCTCGGCCTGCACCGCAGCCCACAACGCCTCGACGCGTTCGACGTTGGCGGTCTTGTCGCCCTGATCGGCGATCAGGTTCGACAGATCTGCGGCAGTGGTGACCAGCGTCGGCAGCAGCTGCGCCGCCGTGCCCGTCGGGAGCACCGTCGTGGTTGGCGCCGCGGTCTGGGTGCTGATCGACGTGTCGTACGTCGTCGCTGCACATGACACCGTCGATGTGACCAGGGCGAGGACGGCCAGGGTGGGCCAGGGGCTCACGCGATGACCAGGATGCGGGCGCTGGCGAACGAGCCGACACCCACGTGATGGCCTTCGATCTCGATGGTCATGGTGCCGTCGGGTGACGCCGCGGTCAAGAGTCCACTGCGGCCCGGCAAGATGCTGGCCTCTTCGAGAAAGTCGAGCAGCCCCGGTGTGAACTCGAGCTCTTCGGGGATCCGGTTGATCGTGAACGACTTGCCGACCTCGACATCGGCGAGCGGCACCAACACCGGCTCGAGGTACAACGAACCGGGAATCGGATTGCCGTGCGGGCACGTCGTCGGGCTGCCGAGCACACGGTCCATCGCCTGCTCGACCGCATCACTCATCACGTGCTCCCACTTGCCGGCTTCGTGATGGGCTTCGGCCCACGACAGGCCGAGCATGTCGGTCAAGAAGCGCTCCGCGAGACGGTGCCTGCGGACGACGAGTTGGGCCAACGCCTGACCGGGCAACGTGAGCTTGATCGCACCGTCGGTCGTGATCAATCCCTCGGCCTCGAGCCGGCGGATCATCTCGCTGACGGCGGGCCGACTGACCTGCAACCGCTCGGCAATTCGGGCTTGGATGACCGCAACATCGTCTTCGTCGAGCTCGAAGATGCACTCGCAATATTCCTCGAAAGCAGGGTGGTGCTCTCCGGAGGCGGGCATACAGAACAGGCTACCGGTAGCGTGCGACACGCATGTCCATCGCGCCATTCCTCCTGGCAGCCACCGGCCGACCCGGCGATCGAACCCCTGTGTGGTTCATGCGCCAGGCCGGTCGCAGCCTTCCCGAATACCGCGAGCGGCGCGGTGAAGGCAGCATCCTCGACGCCATCAAGCGGCCCGATCTCGCCGCCGAACTGACCCTGCAACCGGTGCGTCGATACGGGGTCGACGCCGCCGTGTTGTACAGCGACATCGTGGTGCCCGCTCACGCCGTCGGGTTCGGAATCGATGTCGCTCCGGGGACCGGGCCGGTGTGCCCCGAACCATTGCGGAACGCCACCGACCTGGCGCGGCTGCGCCCCTTCGAGCCAGGTTCCGACGCGGCATATGTCGCCGAGACGGTGCGGATCCTCGTCGACGAGTTGCCCGACTCGGTGCCGCTGCTGGCGTTCGCCGGCGCCCCGTTCACGGTTGCCAGCTACCTGATCGAGGGTCGCCCGAGCCGGACCTACGAGCACACGAAACGGCTGATGCACACCGACACGGCGCTGTGGCACGCCGTGATGGAACGCCTGGTGCAACACGCCACCGCGTCGATCGGCAGCCAACTCGACAGCGGGGCGCGGGCGTTCCAACTGTTCGACTCGTGGGCCGGCGCGCTCAGTCGCGCCGACTACGACACGTTCGCGCTGCCCCACTCGACGGCGATCTTCTCGTCGCTGCGGGCCAGCCACCCCGACGTGCCGGGCATCCACTTCGGCATCGGCTGCGATCACCTCCTGGAATCGATGCACGCGGCCGGAGCCAACGTGTTGGGCCTCGACTGGCGCACGCCGATCGCCGCTGCCCGGCAGCGGATGGGCACGGGTCTCGTGGTGCAGGGCAACCTCGATCCGGCCTTGGTGCTGGCGGGCGCCGAGACCGCCCTTGCGGGCACCGATGCCGTGCTTGCCGACAACGGGTTCGGCGACGACGGGCTGCGTCACCCCGGCCACATCTTCAACCTCGGGCACGGCGTGCAACCCAACACCGATCCGGGTGTGCTGCGTGCCGTGGTCGACCACGTGCGCGAGCGCAGCGCATCATGAGCGAGGCCCGAACCGCTGTACTGCTGATGAGCTACGGCACCCCGCGCACGCCCGCCGACATCTTGCCGTACTACACCGACATCCGCCGCGGTCGACCGCCGACCGACGAGCAGTTGGCTGAGTTGACCGGCCGATACGAGGCGATCGGTGGGATCTCACCGTTGGCGCAGCGCACCGATGCGCAGCGTGTCGCGCTGCAAGCTGCGCTCGATCATGCGGCCGACGGCCGGTACCACGTGACCTTGGGGATGAAGCACGCTGCTCCATTCATCGAAGACGCCGTCGCGGACCTCGCCGAGCAGGGGTTTCGCCGGGCGGTCGGGCTGGTGCTGGCACCGCACTACTCGGCGTTCTCGATCGGTCAGTACCTCGATCGAATGACTGAGGCCGCGGCACCGCACGGGATCGAAGCCCTCGGCATACGCAGCTGGGCAACCGAGCCGGCGTTCGTCGGGTTCATCGCCACAGAGGTGGGCCGCAACCTGGCCACCCTGCCCGAGCAGACCCGGATCTTGTTCACCGCGCACTCCCTGCCCCAGCGGATCCTCACCAGCAACGACCCGTACCCGGCAGAGCTGCAGGCCACGGCACAAGCGGTGGCCGTGGCGGCCGGCGTGGAGAACTGGGGCCTTGCGTGGCAGAGCGCCGGACGCACTCCCGAGCCGTGGTTGGGCCCCGACATCTTGCAGGTCATCGATGAACTTGCCGCCGATGGCACGACGCGGGCGGTGTTGGTCAGCGCGGTCGGGTTCGTCGCCGATCATCTCGAAGTGCTGTACGACCTCGACATCGAGGCCAGTCGGCGGGCCGCTCAGCACGGCCTGGCGTTCGCCCGCACGGCGTGCGTCAACGACGATGCCACCGTGATGGCCGCGCTGGCAGATCGCATCGTCGGAGCCAGGTGAGCAGTGACCGTCACATCGCCGTGATCGGCGGCGGCATCACCGGTCTTGCTGCCGCGCACGCCGTGGTCGAGCAGGGCGGGCGAGTCACGCTCTTCGAGGCCGGCGATCGTCTCGGCGGGATGATCCGTACCACCCCGTTCGCGGGGCACGCGGCGATCGACGAGGGTCCCGACGCGTTCCTGGCGCGAGTTCCGTGGGCCGGGGATCTGGCACGGAAGGTGTCGCTCGGCGACTCGCTGACGTCGCCAGCGCTGGGGAAGGCGGCGGTGTGGTGGAACGGCCTGCACGACATCCCTGCGGGTCTGTTGCTCGGCATGCCCACCGACCTGTTCGGTGTGGCCCGATCGCGGTTGCTGTCGCGGCGCGGCAAGGTCCGCGCTGCCATGGAGGTTCTGCGACCGCGCACCGAGACCGCATCCGACTCGATCGGCAAGTACGTGCGAGCACGCTTCGGCAACGAGGTGCACGAGCGACTGGTCGACCCGTTGATCGGCAGCATCTACGCCGCCGACACCGACGCCTTCAGCCTGGTTGCCGTCCCGCAACTCGCGGAGCTCGCAGAACGGTCGCGCAGCGTGCTGCTGGCGGCGCGGAAGAACCCTGCGCCGGCTGCCACGGGGCCGGTCTTCTACGCGCCGACCACAGGAATCGGAGCCCTCGTCGACGCCGTCGCTGCGGTGGTGGGTGCACGCGGAGGCGACCTCCGGCGTGACACGCCGGTCACTGAACTTGCAGCAGACGGAACCCGGTGGCGAGTGAACGGCGAGCCGTTCGACGCGGTGGTGCTGGCCTGTCCAGCGCGTTCCACCGCTGCCCTCCTGACCACCCTCGAGCCCTTGGTGGCCATGACGCTCGCCGCCATTCCGACCGCCGATGTCGCCTTGCTGACCTTGGCGATGCCGAGCGGCGGCTGGCCGGCCCGGTTGCAGAAGTTGTCGGGCTACCTCGTCCCCAAACCACAGCAGCGCTTGGTGACCGCCGTGTCGTTCGGGTCGCAGAAGTGGGCGCACTGGGCCGACCCCGATCAGGCGATCCTGCGAGTCTCCCTCGGGCGCGACGGCTTGTCGGCGCTCCACCTGTCGGACGACGAGCTCCTCGCAGATGCGCTTGACGAGCTCAACCTCCACCTGCAGTTCGACGCCCAGCCGACCGCAGTGCGAATCAGTCGCTGGGCCGGCGCCTTCCCCCAGTACCGACCTCACCACGGGGCGACGATCGCCGCCGCGGAGCACTCGCTCTCCAGCGGGCTCGCCCTCGCCGGCGCCAGCTACCACGGCATCGGCATTCCGGCCTGCGTCCGATCCGCACAACAAGCTGCCGCCGCGGTGTTGATGCGCTGACACCCTGGCAGACTGTCGCATGCGGCGTCGGTCAATCGCAGTGGGCTTCGTAGCGCTCCTGTTCCTCGGTGGGTGCGGCGACGACCAGTCAGCCGTAACAGCAACCACTCCCGCACCCACGTCCAGCACCGTCACGACGTCGACCACCACGCCGTCGACCACATCGACCTCGTCGACGACCTCGAGCTCGACGTCGTCGTCGTCGACCACCACCTCGACGACCTCGACGACGACCACCGTCCCCGGCACGCTGCCGAACCCGGAGGCAGTGCCCGCCGACCCGCGAGCAGCCGAGCCGCTGGTGCAGTTGGGCACCATCGAGATCCCCAAGATCGGGGTGTCGAAGCCGTTCTTCGAGGGCATCACCCTCACCACGCTCGACCACGGTCCCGGGCACTGGCCCGGCACGGCGATGCCCGGACAACAGGGCAACGTCGTGGTCGCCGGCCACCGTGTCAGCCACGACAAGCCGTTCCGTCACCTCGAGCAACTCGAGCCCGGCGACGACGTGATCTTCACGACCGACGCCGGTCAATTCGTGTACAAGGTCACGAGCACCGAGGTCGTGTACCCGAGCGCCGTGTGGATCGCCGACCAGACCGCCGACTACACGGCGACGCTGTTCGCCTGTCATCCGGCTGGCTCAACGAAGCAACGCATCGTCGTGCACCTCGCCTACGCGCCGAACGGCTAACGGTCTGCGCACCGGCCCGACGGCTATGGTCGCTCGCTGATGTCGATTCGCTTTCCGCGCGTGTCGACCTCGGCCGTGCTGGCGCTCGGCGGGGGTCTGAGCGTTGCCCTCTCACTGCCGCCCTGGGGGCTCTGGCCGATGGCGTTCGTCGGCATCGCCATGTTCGAGATGTCGCTGGGCGAGAACGCCTCGCCTCGTCAGCGCGCCGCCCGCGGCTGGCTGTTCGCGGCTGCGTGGATGTACCCCGGCCTGGCGTGGATGTGGTCGCTGACGGTGCCGGGCTACTTCGTGGCCGCGGCGATCTTCGCCGGGTTCCACGCCCTTGCTGCTGCGGCAGCGCCCGCCGGACCATGGCGCGTGATCGGCCGGCCCGCGGCGCACACCCTCGCAGAGGCACTGCGCCTGGTGTTCCCGTTCGGCGGTGTGCCACTGGCGACGTTGCCGATCGGCCAGGCCGACGGTCCGCTGGCGGGAACCGTCCGTCTCGGCGGTGTCGTCTTGCTGACGTGGGTGGTCTTCCAGATCGGCTTCGCCGTCGCCGGCCCTTCACCGTTCGTTCCACAACTGGCGCGCAATCGCGGGCGTCGAAACCTGGGTGAATGGCATGGCGCCATCGGTCTCGTCGTTGCCGTGGTCGTGGTCATCATCGCCGCAACGATCGCCCCGACAGGAACCGGCGCAACGCGGCCGCCATCGCTTCGGGTCGCCATCGTGCAAGGTGGAGGGCCGCAAGGCACCCGCGCCATCCACTCCGATCCGGGCGAGGTGGTCGAACGCCACCTCGAAGCCACTCGCACGATCAAGCCCGGGACCGTGGACCTCGTGGTGTGGCCGGAAAACGTCATCGATGTGGCCGCCCTCGTCGGCAGTCCCGAGCTTGCCGACGTGACCGCCGAGGCGAAGCGGATCGGCGCGCCGTTCGCGGTCGGTATCACCGAGGACGCTCCCAACGATCACTTCATCAACGCCCAGGCGGTCATCACACAAGACGGTCAGGTCGTGTCGCGCTACGAGAAGGTGCACCGCGTGCCGTTCGGCGAGTACATGCCGCTGCGCGGGTTGCTGCACGCGCTGGGGGCGCCGACCGATCTCGTGCCGCGCGATGCGGTGGCCGGCACCGGCCCGGCGTATCTCGACATCCCGACGGCCGCCGGCAACGTGCGCGCCGCGACCGTGATCTCGTGGGAGGTGTTCTTCGGGAACCGGGCGGCAGATGGCATCGATCACGACGGCACCGTCATCCTCAATCCGACGAACGGCTCGAGCTACACGGGCACCATCTTGCAAACACAACAGGTTGCATCGTCGCGGCTGCGGGGACTCGAGAACGGGCGCTGGGTCGTGCAGGTGTCCCCCACCGGGTTCAGCGCGTTCGTCTCGCCCGACGGCGATGTGTTCGATCGCACAGCGGTCAGCGAGCAACGCGTCGTCACCCGAACGATCACGCTCAACTCCGGTCGAACGTGGTACTCGCACGTCGGTGATACCCCGTTCGTGCTGCTGATGTTGCTGACGCTGCTCGGCGCCTGGCACGTGCCCGGGCGGGCCTGGCTGGCGCGCCGCCGGGCTACACCTCCAGCATCACCGTGACCGGTCCGTCGTTGACCAACGACACCAGCATCTCGGTACGAAATCGACCGGTGGCAACCTTCGCACCGCTCGCTCGAAGCTGATCGATCACGACCTGCACCAACGGTTCGGCGTGCTCGGGCCTCGCCGCATTGATCCAGCTGGGGCGGCGACCACCGGTGGTGTCGCCGTACAGCGTGAACTGGCTGACGATCAACACCTCACCGGTGGTGTCCGCGACCGAGCGGTTCATCACACCGTTCTCATCGTCGATGACCCGAAGACCCCAGATCTTGTCGGCCAACTTCCTCGCGATTGCCTCGGTGTCGTCGTGGGTGACACCCACCAGAACACAGAACCCAGCGCCGATCTCACCGACGACTTCCCCGGCCACCGACACTGACGCCCTCGACACCCGTTGCACCAAGCCACGCATCACCCGAGTCTGCCGTACAGAATGGGCGCGTGATCGAACTCCACGCCGGATCAGCCGTTTGTACCGTCAGTGCCGTCGATGGGGGTCGTGTCGCCTCGCTGACCGTCGACGGCAGCGAGGTGATCCTGCGCCACGACGCATCGCTGCCCGCAGCGGGGTGGGGCAGTTACCCGATGGTGCCGTGGGCCGGACGTATCCGTCGTGGCGAGTTCACCTTCGACGGCGACGAGTATCGACTGCCGATCAACTTCGAGACACACGCGATCCACGGGACCGGCTTCGAGCAGCCATGGGAGGTGTGCGACAGCGACGCGGCGAGCGTCGCCCTCGCCTGCCGGCTCGACTGGGTGCTCGGTGGCGACGCAGAGCAACGCATCGAACTGACCGACGACGCGTTGACGTGCACACTGAGCGTCCGAGCCGGTGATCTGGCGATGCCCGCCTCGATCGGCTGGCATCCGTGGTTCGTGAAGCCCGAGCGCGTCGATCTGCAGTTCGAGCGCATGTACCTGCGCGACGACGACTACATCACCGACGGTCGAGTCGTTG
>JAYVOI010000148.1:0-4960 GCA_043758005.1 Ilumatobacteraceae bacterium | reverse complement strand
GTCCGCGGCGGCAGCGTCGATGTCGGCCGCGGCGCGGTAGGCGAAGAGGTGTGCGGTGTCGACGAGTGTCGCTGCCTTGGAGATACCGAGTTGGAAGGTCGGTGCATCGCGTTGCAGCTCGTACTCGCTGTAGGCGATTCCGCGCTTGTGACCCTTCTCGATCACGTAGTCGAGCGCGGCCTGCGCCAGACCGAGTTGGGGTCCGGCAAGGATCAGCGCGGCCACCGGGATGAACGCCGACCGGTAGAGCGTCTCGTCCTTGAAGGGGGTGTCGTATTCGTGGTTCAACAACCCCGGAACCCAATGCAGCCGGTGATCGGGCACGAACACCTCGTCGGCGTGGATGGTGTTGCTGCCGGTGCCGCGCATGCCCGAGGTGAACCAGGTGTCTTCGATGGTGACGTCGCTGTTGGGGATCAGCGCCATCGCCGGGTACATGAACTCGCCCTCGGCGCTCATGATCGGCACACCGACGAACGACCAGTCGGCGTGGTACGAGCCGCTGGCCCACGCCCACGCGCCGGTGACGACGATGCCGCCATCGACCTTGCGCGATGTCGCCGTCGGGTTGAACACGCCGGCGATGCGCGCCTCGGGGTTGGCGCCCCACACGTCGTCTTGCGCCTGCTCGTTCATCACGCCGACGAAGAACGCACAGACGTTCATCAGCGCGGTGACCCACGCAGTCGAACCGCATCCCTTGGCGACCTCGCGCGACACTTCCAGCTTGGTGCGGATGTCGGCCTCCCAGCCGCCGTAGCGCTTCGGCACCATGATCTTGAAGGCACCGGCGTCTTTCAACGCGGCGATGTTCTCGTCGACGACCCGCCGATTGCGTTCCGTCTCGCCGGCGTTCTTCTCGAGGATCGGGCGGATCGCGGCGATGCGCTCGATGAGACCATCGATGGTCTGGGTCATGGCGGGCTCCGTTTCAGGTTGTTGCAGGTTATGGCTGGGCGATCACCGGGTTCTCGAGGACCCCGAGCTTGTCGATCTCGATGCGGACCGTCGACCCGGCCTTCATGCAGCGCGGCGGGTCCATCACGAACCCGACGCCCGCCGGCGTGCCGGTGGCGATGATCGTGCCGGGAAGCAGCGTGAACGCGGTGGAGAGGTGAGCGATCAGTTCCCAGCAGTTGGTGATCATCTGCTTCGTCGACGCGTCCTGGCGCAGGTCACCGTCGACCCACGTGCGGATGCTGAGATCGTGTGGGTCGCCGACCTCGTCGGCGGTCACCAGCCACGGACCGGTGGGGCCATGGGTGTCCCACGACTTGCCCATCGTCATCGTCGGTGTTGCCCGCTGCCAGTCACGCACCGAGACGTCGTTGACGATCAGGTAACCGGCCACGACGGACGGTGCGTCGGCGACCGACACGTTGCGGCACCGCGTGCCGATGACGATCCCCAACTCACCCTCGTAGTCGACCCAGTCGGGTGCAACCGTGGGCACCTCGATGCCAACGCCCGGCCCGACCACACACGTGACCTGCTTGTTGAACACCACGGGAGCCTTGGGCTTGTCCATGCCGCTCTCGGCGACGTGGTCGGCGTAGTTCAGCCCGATGGCCAAGAACGTCGGTGGCTGGGCGATCGGGGCCTCCAGCGTGACCGCGCTCAACGCCACGCGCGGCGCGGACGCGGCAGTACGGGCGATCGAGGCGATGTTGCCGCCGGCCAGCAGCACACCGACATCGGTCGGCAGCGACGGGTCAGCGGTACCGACGTCGATGATCTCGCCGGTGTCGGCGGTGACGATTCCCAACCGGGTGTTGCCACCCTCGGTGAAGCGGGCGATCTTCATGACACTCCCTGCAGCGCGGCGGCGATCTCTTCGACGTCGCTCGGGTGGACGAATGCTTTGGGCACGGGCGGGCCCCAGGCGTACAGGGCCTTGTCGGGCGCCCAGTCCTGAGCATCCCACTCGGCGTCTTCGGGGATCTGGTCGAGGTCGGCGTAGTACTCGGCGAAGTTGCCGGCCGGGTCGCGGAAGTACCAGAACAGGTTGCTGCCGAGGAAGTGCCGACCGAGACCCCAGATGTCGCGGGTCGGGTCGACGGCCAGCAGGTTCTGTGCGCCCTTGCCGATCTCGTCGACATCGTTGACCTGCCACGACGAATGGTGGAAGAACGGCACGGGCGCGTTGATGAGCCCGACGTTGTGATGATCGGTGCTGCACCGCAGGAACGCGATCATCCCTGCACTGGTGTCGCTGACCTTGAAGCCGAGCACCTCGGTGAGGAATCGGATGCTGCCTTCGAAGTCGGGGCTGGTGTACAGCACGTGGCCGAGCTTGCGCGGCTGGGCAGCGCCCTGGTCGAAGATCGCCGGAGCACGCGTGCCCGAGCGGGCCGGGTTGCCCGGCGAGTTCATGGCCTTCCACGTGTACGGGTCGGGCTGCACGATGCGCGGACGCACGGTGACCTTGGCGCTGATGCCGACGATCGGCTCGCTCATCGAGATGCTGCCGTCGTCGTGATCGGTCACGGCGATGTCGTGCCCAGCCGCTGCGCTGCGGATACGAGCGATGTCGTCGGTGTCCTCGGCGGCGAGCGCGAACTCGACCAGGCGGCGGTACGGCGCTTCGACCACGCGCAGTTGGTCGCCGCCGTCGGCCGTGGCGAACATGCCATTGGCGCTCTCGCTGAGCCCGAACTCGCGGTAGAACTGCCTGGTCGCGTCGACATTGGGTACGCCGAGCGTCATCTCGGCAAGACCGTGCACCGTCATCGTGGAACCCCCATGGTGAACCCCACGCTGGCATCGAAGTGGGAGGGAATCGTTCTACCGCTCGATGTTCGACATGTCAAGAATATTTCGATATTGCGCGCCATTCACGAAAGTGCTTGACTGTGCGTCCATGGGGGAAGTCGCCGACGATGCGCCTGCAGCGCGAACTGAGCCGCAACCGGCGCGCCACCGGTCGGCCCTCGCCGCGATCACCCGCACCGAGCAGGTGTACGCACAACTGCGCGCCGACATCTTGTCCGGTCGGGTGCTGCCCGGCACCAAGCTACGGTTCGCCGACCTGACCGAGCGCTACGACTGCAGCACCAGCGTTGTGCGCGAGGGCCTGACCCGCCTCGCCGAACAGGGTCTGGTGCAGTCCGAACCGCAGCACGGCTTTCATGTCACGCCGCTTTCCCAGGACGATCTCGACGATCTCACGACGGCCCGTTGCGAGCTCGAAGGTCTGGTGTTGCGGATGTCGATCGAGCATGGCGACATCGCCTGGGAGAGCGACGTCGTCGCCGCTCACCACGCGCTCGACCGCACCCCGATGCAATCCGCGACCGATCCGGTCGTGATGAGCGAAGAGTGGACGCTGGCCCATTCGCGGTTCCATCAGGCGTTGTTGGCTGCGTGCCCGAACCAACGATTGCGGAACATGGCGCTGTCGTTGCGCGACGCGGCCGAGTTGTATCGGCGTTGGTCGCTGCCGATCGGCCACGACGACGATCGCGATGTGCAGGGCGAGCATCGTGCATTGGCCGCTGCAGCCTTGCGCGGCGACGCAACTGAAGCAGTGCGGCTGCTCGACGAGCACCTCCGCCGCACCACCAGAGCTCTCGGCACGCGTGAGCGTGCGTTGAGCACCCAGTAGTTCTTCGAGGAAACAGAATCAACCACAAGGGGGATCCACAAGTCATGGAAGATCAGACCTGGCCACAGCGGCCGATCTACAGTAGGCGACGCATTCTTGCGCTCGGTGGAGCAGCGGCAGCAGCGGCGGCGTTCCTTGCTGCGTGCGGCAGCGACAGCAAGTCGAGCGACGCCACCTCGGCACCCGCCGGCACCTCGGCGCCTTCGGCTGCCACGGGTGCGCCCGCCGCAACGGCGGCACCGACGCCCACCGAGACCGTTGCGGTCCAGACGTCGGCGCCCGCTGCCGGCAACGGCAACGGCAACGCCGCCAAGTTCGGTGGTGGCGGCGGCGACGGCACCGTGAAGATCGGCTTCACCGTTCCGTTGACCGGTGCGTTGGCCGGCTTCGGCGAGGCGAACCCGTTCATCCTCGACGCGGTCAACAAGCTGACGGCCGACGGGATCATGCTCGGCGACAAGTCGTACAAGGTCGAGATCGTCCAGAAAGACGTCGAGTCGAACTCCGACACCGCCGCGTCGCGCGCTCTCGAGTTGATCAACGACGATGCCGTCGACGTGATGCTGGCGATCGCCACGCCGGAGATGATCAACCCGGTGGCCGATCAGTGCGAGGCCAACGGTGTCCCATGCCTGTCGACCCTGGCCCCGTGGCAGCCGTACTTCTTCGGCCGCGGCGGCGATCCGGCAGTGGGCTTCGACTGGACCTATCACTTCTTCTGGGGCGCCGACCAGCTCGTCGCGGTCTTCGGCGACATGTGGGGTTCGGTCGACACCAACAAGACCGTCGGTCTGCTGTGCCCCAACGACCCCGATGGCAACGCCTTGGCCGATCCCAAGACCGGCTTCCCCGCGGGAATCGCCGCCGGCGGCTACAAGCTGGTCGACCCGGGCCGTTTCCAGACGCTCAGCGACGACTTCTCCAGCGTGATCGGGCAGATGAAGGACGGCGGCGTCGACATCGTCGCAGGCATCCCGATCCCGCCCGACTTCGCCACGTTCTGGACGCAGGCCAAGCAGCAGGGCTTCCGCCCCAAGCTGGTCACCATGGCCAAGGCTGTGCTGTTCTCGTCGGCTGTCGAGGCGCTGGGGGACCTCGGCGATGGCCTGGCCAGCGAGGTGTGGTGGACACCGAACCACCCGTTCACCAGTTCGTTGACAGGCGAAACCTCCAAGCAGGTATCCGACCAGTTCGAGGCCGCGACCGGTAAGCAGTGGACCCAGTTCGTCGGGTTCGCACATGCCTTGTTCGAGGTCTGCTTCGACGTGTTGGCGCGCGCCGGCAGCACCGATAAGCAGGCGATCGCCGATGCCGCTGCCGCTACGAAACTCGACACACTCGTCGGCCCGATCAGCT
>JAYVOI010000147.1:0-4975 GCA_043758005.1 Ilumatobacteraceae bacterium | reverse complement strand
CCTGACACCTCCGGTGTCGGCGAGGTTCCACATGCCACAATCGGGACACTATGCGCCGGGCCCTCATCGTGATCTCCGTGTTGGTCCTGGCCGGATGTCATGTCGACACGACCGTCGACATCTCGATGAAGGCCGACGGCAGCGGCCGCATCACGCTGACCGCAGTCGCCGACGCCGACGTGGTGAAGCAGGCCGCCGGCCTCGCCGAGGATCTGCGATTCGACGACGCCGAGACAGCCGGGTGGACCGTCACCGGGCCGACCGCGACGTCCGATGGCGGCCTGCGCGCCGAGCTGACCCACCCGTTCGCCAACCCGGCGGAGGCGTCGGCATTGTTGCAGTCGATCAACGGCTCCGGCGGCCCGCTACACAGCGTCGCCCTGTCCCGACGAGTCGACCCGGACGGCACCACCGTGTCGCTGGTCGGTTCGCTGCGCATCGACGGCCTCACCGCCTTCGCGGACCCAGACGTGCTGGCTGCCGTCGGGGCGACCCCCTACGCAGACCAGATCGCCGCGTCGAGCCAGGGCCCGAGCCAGGCGGTCGGCGTCACGATCCGGGCCACGCTGCCGGGCAAGCTCAGCTCGGCCACCGGCACGATCAGTGGCAACACGGTGTCGTGGGTCGTGCCGCTCGATGGCTCCCAACTCGACCTGGCGACCAGCGCCCTCGACGACCACGGCTCCGCCAAGGTCTGGGGTGTCGCCGCCAACGCCGCGCTGATCGCCCTGGTGGCCTGGTCCGTGTTGGCTGCGGCGTTCATCTTCTGGGTCGCCCGGCAACGTCAACGGCGCGCCCATCGCCGCAACCCGAGGGCCGTGTAACACCCATTCCCTAGGGTGGTCCCATGTCGAAGATCCGCCTCGTCTACCGCTGTACCGCCTGCGCTACGGCATATCCCAAGTGGGCCGGCCGCTGCCCGTCGTGCGAGGCGTGGAACTCGATGGTCGAAGATGTCGAGGGTCCCGATCCCGGCACGGCGCTGTTGTTGTCGGTCACCTCCTCGGCAACGGCCATGCCGATCGCCGAGGTCGACTCGCTCGTCGGTGGCCCACAGGCGACCGGCATCGACGAGCTCGATCGTGTGCTCGGCGGCGGCCTGGTACCCGGCGCCGTGACGCTGCTCGGTGGCGAGCCGGGCATCGGCAAGAGCACGCTGCTGCTGCAGTTGGCTGCGGCCTGGCCGGCGCGCACGCTCTACGTCAGTGGTGAGGAGAGTGCCCAGCAGGTACGACTGCGCGCCGAACGGCTGGGCGCGCTCGGGCCCAATCTCTGGCTGCTCGCGGAGACCTCGCTGCCGCACGTGGTCGCGGCACTCGACACGGTGCAGCCACAACTCGTGATCATCGACAGCATCCAGTCCGTGGCCGACCCCGACCTCGGCTCGGCGCCCGGGAGCGTCGTGCAGGTGCGCGGGTGCACGCATCGCCTGGTGGCCGAGGCCAAGGGTCGCGGCATTCCCATGGTGCTCGTCGGGCACGTCACCAAAGACGGTGGCCTCGCCGGGCCGCGAGTGCTCGAGCACATCGTCGACACGGTGCTGAGCTTCGAAGGCGACCGGCACCACGCGTTGCGCCTCCTACGCGCCGTCAAGCACCGGTTCGGCTCGACCAACGAGCTCGGCGTGTTCGAGATGGTCGAACGCGGGCTCGTCGGGGTGCCCGACGCCAGCAGCTTGTTCCTCACCGATCGGCGCACGGGGGTGGCCGGCTCGGCGGTCACACCCACGCTCGAAGGGCACCGACCATTGCTGGTCGAGGTCCAGGCACTGACCAACAAGGTCAACTCCGGCGTTCCACCGCGCCGCAGCGCGCAGGGCCTCGACCCCGGCCGGCTCGCACTGCTGCTCGCGGTGCTCGAACGGCGAGCCCGGCTGCCGATGGCCCAGCACGAGGTGTTCGCCTCAGCGGTCGGTGGGGTGCGGCTGACCGAACCGGGTTGCGACCTGCCGATGTGCCTCGCCATCGTCAGTGCGCTGGCCGATCGTCCGCTTCCCTCCGATGTCATCTCCTTCGGAGAGATCGGGTTGGCCGGCGAGCTGCGTCAGGTCGTGCACGCCTCCCGCCGGCTCGCCGAGGCGGCCCGCCTCGGGTTCACCCGGGCCATCGTGCCGGCCAACTCGGCCAACGGCGTCGACGGGATTTCACTGATTCGCGTGGCGACCCTTTCCGAAGCTTTGCGCGCTGTGGGATTGCACGACCCCGGCTCCAAGTAGAATCCCTCCATGACGACGTCCGGACCGCCCTCCGACGCCTTGCACGAGGCGCTGGCCCTCGTCGCGCCGGGTACGCCGTTGCGCGACGGCATCGAGCGCATCGTCCGAGCCAAGACGGGTGCGTTGTTGATCCTCGGCGACGGGCCCGATGTGCTGGCGATCTGCAGTGGTGGCTTCATGCTCGATGCTCCGTTCAGCCCGCAGCGGCTCAGTGAGCTGGCCAAGATGGACGGCGCGATCATCCTCGGCTCGTACGGCCAGCGACTGGCCAGGGCCAACGTGCACCTCGTTCCCGATCCTTCCGTGCCGACCACCGAGACCGGGACGCGGCACCGCACCGCCGAACGTGTCGCCCGCTCGATCCCGGTGCCGGTGGTCAGCGTCAGCGAGGAGATGGGCGTGATCAGCGTCTACGCCGGCGGCATGCGTCACCAACTCCAAGACATCAGCCGCCTGCTCGACCGGGCCAACCAGGCGCTGCAGACGCTCGAGCGTTACAAGGTGCGCCTCGACGACACGCTGGAGAACCTGACCGCGCTCGAACTGGAGAACGCAGCCACCATTCGCGACGTTGCCTCGGTGGTACAGCGCGGTGAGATGGTGCGGCGGATCTCCGCCGAGATCGAGACGATGATCGTCGAGCTCGGCGTCGACGCACGCCTGTTGCGGCTGCAGGTCGACGAGGTGAACGGCGAGATCAACCACGAGCTCGAACTGGTGCTGGCCGACTACCCGCGCATCGCCAACAACTGGGCGGGGCACGGTCTCGACGGTGATTCGCCGGCCTCGCCGCGCGGCTTGCGCCTCCTCACCCGGGTGCCGCGCATCACGCCGCTGCTCGCCAATGCGATCGTCGACCGCTTCGGCGATCTCGCCAAGTTGCAGCGGGCGACCGTCGCCGAGATCGGAGACGTCGATGGCATGGACGGCTCACTGGCGGCAGCCGTCAAGGAGACCCTCGATCGAATTACCGAGACGAGCATCCTCGACCAATACGCGTGAGCCGGCCACACACCGCCCGCGGTGACTTCGCCTGCAACTTTGTCGCTGGGAGGTCGCTGAGCGACCCGGGAGCGACGAGGTTCGAGTGAGCCGCTTGGAATGCCCGCCCGGCGCAGCAACGCAAGCAAGTTGTCGGCCCAGCGACAAGTCCTTCGACGGGCGATCGTCAGCGCGATCTGCGAACCACACGACGTTGATCAACATCATCGGGCCGATGAACGTCGAACAGGCTCGCGCCCTGGCGTTAGCGCGGCCCACGAACAGTGTCCCGAGAACGGCGCTCGTCGTGTCGGAAGTCCGGTGCACACAACGAGAGCGTCCGATTGCGCTCCCGCCGTCCACCACTCCGATGGGCAGTTCGGCACTCTCTATCGGATGCGTCACCCGCCGTCAAGAGATGCTCCGCTCGTTCAGGATGCGGCGGCGCTGTCGTCGCCACGGATCGGCACGCTGATCGAACCGGACTCGCGGAACTCGGCGAGCCTCTGCCGCCACAGTTCGTACTGCTCCTCCGTCGGGTCGGTGTTCGGTCGACACCTCGCAGCGACGAACTCGACGTACCGAGCGAGCACCTCAGCCCGCCCCGACCGACCTACAACAACCTCCAACGACGACATCCCAACGATCCCCGATCAGCCACGTGAACTTCTCCCCGAGAAGCAGCCCGCAGCCTCACCGATTACCGGAATATCTACAGTTATGCGTGGCTCACGTCAGGCCGAGCACCGTGGCCAGCGCGTCGTCAACCGCCCACATCTCGTCCGCCGTGAGGCGCCCAACTCGTCTTCCGAGCCGTTGAGCATCGACAGCTCCGAGCTGCTCGACGAGCACTCTTGTTGCTTCACCGGCGACCACGACTTCGGGTCGAAACGATGCGGCCCGAGCGCTGCGCGAAGTTGGAGCGACGATTACGACGGATCGAGGAAGGAGCTCGTTTGCCTGCACGAGGATCCCGAAGCGCTCACCCTGTTGTTCGTGGCCGATTCCCTTGGGGATCTTGAATCGATAGACCTCACCGCGCTGCACGCATCGACTCCATCAGCGCAGCTACCGATGACATCTCGGCACGGTCCGCTTCGTCCGCCTCGAGCGCGGCGACTTCCGCCGCCAGCTCCTTGCCGCGTCGAAGTCGATCGGCGGATGCGAGCAATGACGATCGAATCGCGTCGGACTGGCTGAGGCCAGAGGCTTCGAGCGTGCGAAGCGCACGCTCCGCTTCGTCATCGAGTCGGACTGAGATCGCCTTTGCCATGCGGTCAGTATGACAGAACGTGATACAACTTACAACCGTCGGTTGGCCGGGCAGAGCGACTGGCAGATCTGGCGCGCACAACTGGCCAAGTCCAGGGACCGTTGGATCCCACACCCCCTTGACGGCCTGTTCGTCTGCGGCGGAGCTGCTGGCGGGCGATGCCGCGGCGGACGTCGAGCAGATGGTGCTCGGCGTCGTGCAGCGCGTGTCGGATGACGGCGGTCGTGTTGATCACCTGCTCCTTGGAGTAGACAGCGATCACTGCCTGCTCTGCAGGTGTGAGTGATTCGGCGAAGGTCGCCATCGACCTGGCTGCGGCACCGAGCGACTCGAGCGTGTCGGCGATGTCGAATCGGTCGCAGTCGTGGGTGTCGTGCTCGAAGACACCGGGGAGTGAATCCTCCGGCTCGGACTGAACATGCACACCCTGGTCCGCCGCTACCTCCCCGGATGGAGGATCCGCGACGGAAAGACCGAAATGTTCCGACCCGGCAGCATCGCCATCG
>JAYVOI010000146.1:0-4983 GCA_043758005.1 Ilumatobacteraceae bacterium | reverse complement strand
TCGAACGCAACCGACGTGATCGTCGACGTGATGGGTGCGTTCACACCGGACGGCGATCGCTTTCACCCGATGACACCGACCCGCTGGATCGACACTCGTGGGGCCGCGGCGCAGCTGGGTGAGATCACCGGCATCCGCGCCGCGCCGGCACAGACGCAACTGATGATGCGGGGCCAGGGTGGGATCCCCGCCGACGCCACGGCTGTGTGGTTGAACCTGACCGTCGCCGACCCCACGTCCGCGACGGTCTTGACCGCCTATCCCGGCCCGTGCGGCACGCCGCCACTCTCGTCGAACGTCAATGCCCGGCCGCAGCGATCGACGGCATCGTCGGTGCTCGTCGGCGTGGGCACCGACGGTTCGATCTGCGTGCTCACGTACACCGGCAGCTCGCACATCGTGGTCGACGTCGCCGGATGGTTCGGGGCCGGCCCCGGCGGCCTCGCCTACCGAGCAGGTCAACCGGTGAGATTGCTCGATTCCCGTCTGAACGGCGGAGTGCCGACGAACGCGGAGATCCCGGTGCACGTCGATGCGGTCGCTGCACTGAACGTCGTCGCCGTCGACAGCACCGCGCTGGGCTATGTGACCGTGCGTCCGTGCAGTTCGGCGCTCGTCAGCTCGCTGATCAACACCACTCCGAACGAAGACACTGCCAACCTGATCGCCGTCGGCGGCGATGCCAGTGGCACCGTCTGCGTGCGCTCGAACATCAAGTCTCACCTCGTGGTGGACCAGATGGCGACGTTCGCTCCCTAGTCTTCCGGCATGCCGAAGTCAGCGAGCACGCCGGCCGAATCCACAGACGCTCGCGTCCTGCTGGGTCGGCCACCGGACGACTACGTCGGTGAGCGGACCCGTCTCGTCAAGTTGGCGCGAGCCGCCGGCGACCGGGAGCGCGCCACCTTCCTGCAATCACTGAAGCGCCCCAACCTGGCCCTGTGGGCGGTGCTCGCGGCCGCCGACGATGGCGAGGTTGTTCGGGCTCTGATGGCGGCGACCACCGAGTTGGCGGAAGTTCAGGCGGGCGGAGCCCGGGCCACGGCGTTGTCGACGGCGACGCGATATCGACGGGTGACGCTGGAGGCACTGGTCGACCGAGCGGTGGCCGCGTTGGCTCGATCGGTCCCCAGCGCGGAGGCGCGACGCGGGGAGATCCGCGACATCGTCGATCAGCTCTCGCGCCACCCCGAGCTCGCGGACCACTGGATCGACGGCACGCTCCGCGATCTGCCCGACGAGGAGTTCGGCTTCGGAGCGTTCATCGGCATGCCCGACGCGATCGAGCACTCTCCCGCTCCCGCGCCGCGAACTCCGGCGCCGCGCACAGCCGCCACATCTCGGTTGCCGGGGCCCCGAGCGCCCGGCCCGGCGACACGGGCATCGACCGACGACGTCGACGACCGCGCCGCGCGAATCGCCCGTACCCAGCGCGCCGCGCAGGCTCGCAAGGACATCGCTGCAGCCACCCGCGAGGTGGCGGCCGCCGAGCGCCGAATCACAGCCGCGCGCACGGCCTTCGAGGAAGCCGAGACCGAGCTACGTCAGGCTGAGCAGAAGCTCGCCGGCGCAGAGGAGCGGCATCGCGACGCCACGGCTCGGCTCGAGGCCGACACCTGACTTCCGTGGGCATCGCCACCCTGTGGAGTATCTCGGCGCACCCACCCAGGCGTCAAACACTCCACAGGGTCCTTGTGGAGTGTGTCGACGGTCAGTGCTCGGCGAGGACCTCGGGTGATTCCCGGGTCAGGATTGCAGCGCCGGTGGCGTGCGGGTTGCCGGCGGGCAGCTTGCGATACACGATCGCCGCGGCCAACAGGGCAACGCAGCCGGCGATGATCGCCGCGAGGTGCATGCCGGAGACGAACGCCTCGCGGGCGAAGCCGGCGACTTGCGTGCCGGTTGGTCCACCGACGTCGGCCGCCGTGTGCAACGCCCCAGCGAGACTCTCACCGGCTTGAGCGTGCAGTGATGCCGGCAACAGATCGAGCGCCGGTGACAACCGGGCGTCGTAGCGCGAGGCGACCAGGCTGCCGAGCACGGCGACGCCCAATGCGCCGCCCAACTCTCGCGTGGTGTCGTTCATCGCCGAACCGACACCGGCCTTACCGAGCGGAACCGCCGACATGATCGAGCCGGTCATCGTCGGGATGCACATCGCCATGCCCGCCGCCATCACCATCACGACCAGAACGATTTGGATGTATGGAGTGTTGGTGTGGGCGATCGTGAACAGGAACATGCCCGATGACACGCCGATGAGCCCGACCGCGACGGCGATGTTGGCGCCGAACCGTGCCGCGAACTTGGGTGAATTGGGAGCGACGACCATCATCACGGCGGCGAACGGAAGTTGCTTCACACCCGCCTCGAGGGTGCCGTAGCCGAGCACCAGTTGGAAGTACTGCGTCAGCAGGAAGAAGAACCCGAACATCGCGAAGAACACGAGCGTGATCACGCCGGCGGCCACGCCGAAGCGCGGGTCGAGGAAGTAGCGCAGGTTCAACATCGGCGCGGTGTTGCGCAACTCCCACGTGAGGAAGGCGACGATCAGCACGGCGGCAACACCGAACCAGAGCAGGCTGGTGCCGCTGCCCCAACCACGGTCGGGGGCTTCGATGATCGCGTAGACGAGCGAGCCGAGCCCGGCGATCGACAACAACGCGCCGAAGGGATCGAGTGCCTCCGGATGTGGGTCACGCGACTTCGGCAGCAGGACGTAGCCGGCTGCGAGGGCGAACGCGATGATCGGGACGTTGACCAGGAAGACCGAGCCCCACGAGAAGTGCTCGAGCAGGAACCCGCTGGCGACCGGACCGACTGCGGCGCCGCCACCGGAGATGCCGGCCCAGATCGCGATCGCCTTGCCCCGTTCGTGCGGCGGGAAGACGTTGGTGAGGATCGACAGCGTGGCGGGCATGACGAACGCGGCGCCGAGACCCATCACGGCACGCCCGACGATGATGGCCGACGCGCTGTGGCTGAAGGCCGCGAACAGCGAGCCCGACAGGAAGATCGTGAGGCCCGCTTGCAGGGTGCCCTTGCGCCCGAACCGGTCACCGATGGTGCCGGCGGTCAGCAAGAGACCGGCGAAGACGAGTCCGTACGCATCGACCATCCACTGCTGGGCCGAGATCGAGGCGTTCAGTTCGCGGGCCAGCGTGGGCAGTGCGACGTTGAGTGCCGTGTTGCCGACGATGACGACCATCAAGCTGGTGCACAGCACCGCGAGGATCTTCCAGCGACGTTCGAACACCTCCGGATCGATATCGATCTTGGCGGTATCAGAGCCAGGTGGTTGGGTTGTGCTCATGCATCCTCCTCAACAGAACGCTACGAAACCGTATCGGCGATAGTTTCGATGCGCAACTGCATTTGCCGCCACAGACAACTGTCACAGCCACGTGTTGCGCCGGTCCGATCGACACGACGCTACGATCTGGTAGCGATGGTCGAGACGACACCAACGAGAAGCGAGCGGGCTCGCCAGGCGGTTCTCGACGCTACCGCGGATCTCGTGGCGGAAGTCGGCGTCGAACGCACCACGATCGACGAGATCGCCAACCGATCCGGGGTCGCCAAGACCACGATCTACCGCCACTTCGCCACAAAAGAGGTGTTGGTCGTCGAGGCGGTCCACGCGTGCACCTACATCCCGGTCGTGACCGACACCGGCTCGCTTCGCAACGACCTGATCTCGTGCTTCAGCGGTACGACCAAGGCGTCGTACGACGGTCGACTCGGCAACATGATGTTGTCGCTGATGGATGCCGCCCAACGCGATCCGGAGTTGGGTCGCCTGGTGCGCGCCCAGACCGACCAGCGGCGGCGCTTCGCGACCAACGTGATCGAGCGGGCCGTTGGTCGCGGTGATCTGCCCGCCGATGTCGATGTCGATCTGCTGGTGACCTTGCTGGCCGGCCCACTGGTCTACACCAAACTCGTTCGCCGTCAACGCGTCACCGACGAGCTCGTCGCCGCCGTGGTCGACACGGTGCTGGCCCGGTACGCAGTTCCGGCCACGACCGACTGAATCGGCGCTCACACCTCGAAGAGGCGGTCGACGTTGCCGCAACTGGGCGCGCTCTTCGATGGTCGGGGCGAGCTGCAGCGCCTCGTGATAGCGGGCCGCGGCCTCGGGAATGCGATCGGCCCGTCGCAACAGATCGGCCTTCGCAGCTGGCACGAGATGCACGCCGACCAGCTGATCGGTGACTTCGTCCAGCAGCGCAAGACCTGCATCGGGTCCGTCACGCATCCCGACGGCGATGGCCCGATTCAGCGCAACGATGGGTGACGGTGTGAGTACCAGCAACTCGTCGTACAACCCGACGATCCTCGACCAGTCGGTGGATGCAGCGGACGTCGCGTCGCTCTTGGCGGAGCGGATCCGATCGATTGCCCGATTTCGGGCCACGGTCGTGAGCCAGGCTGCTGGACGATCCGGGACCCCGTCCTTCGGCCACCGCGCCAAACGCCGCGGCGAACGCGTCCTCGGCCAGCATCCAATCGCCGGTCTGACGAATCAAACCGGCGACGATGCGAGCCCAATCGGACCGGTGGGCAGCGGCAACCGCGTCGGTGACGTCGGTCATTCGTCCCAGACGAAGAAGGGCCGGATCTCGATGCGACCGAAACGCGCCATCGGATGCCGCGAGGCGTAATCGATCGCCTCGTCGAGATCGGCGCACTCGACGATGTCGAAGCCGGCGATCCACTCCTTGGACTCGGTGAATGGCCCATCTGTCACGAGGAGCTCGCCGTTGCGAACCCGCAAGGTGGTCGCATCTTCCGGCGGCCGGAGCCGCTCGCCCTGCTTGCGAATGCCGCGTCGCTCGCCCTCCTCGACCCACTCCTCGATGGTGGTGCCACCGGTTCCTTCCGGGTCGGGCTCGGTGTCGGTTGCGATGAAGAGTAGATATTCCATGGATCCTCCTGGTGGTTGAACGGTACGCGCATACGACGGTTCAGTGGACCGCAGAA
>JAYVOI010000145.1:0-5016 GCA_043758005.1 Ilumatobacteraceae bacterium | reverse complement strand
CCCGCTTGGGCCGCCGCCGTGGGTGGAGCCTGACTCGGATCATGTTGTCGATCACGGTCGTCCTCGCGGCCGCGGCACCGCTGATCGCGTTGATCTGGGGCCGTGATGCCGCGTACTGGGCCACGCCGGCGCGAGCCGCGGAGATCTTGATCGGCGCGCTCCTGGCCGTCGCGCTGCGCGAAGGCAAGATCTCCCCGCAGCGCTGGATGGCACCGGTGTTCCTCGCGACCGTGGTCGTGATCGCGGTCGTGCTTCCCCCGGCCGGTGGGCCGGCCTACCACGGTGCATTTCCGTTGCTCGCCGTGGCCAGCGGCGGGCTGCTGCTCGGCCTGCAACGTGGCGGGCGGGTCACCTCTGCCTTGTCGTGGAAGCCGCTGGTCGGTCTCGGGGCGATCAGCTACGGCGTGTACCTGTTTCACTTCCCGGTCTACGTCCTGATGTCGGCCGACCGGGTCGGGCGTTCCGGTTGGCAACTGCTGGTCGCCCGGGTTGCGGTCACGCTGGCGATCGCCGTCGTGTCCTTCTGGCTGATCGAGCGGCCGATCCGCCGGGCAACCTTCTCGGGCGCCCGCACGGCGATCAACGCGGCAGTGGCCGTGGGGCTGGCGATGACCGCCGTCGTGTTCGTGCCGACCCGCGATGCCTCGTACTGGGCAGCGAGCGCATCGGCCGTCGCTGCCGCCGAGATCCCGACGGGTGAGACCGTCGTCGCGCTCGCTCCGGCGACGACGGTCTCGACGAGGGTCAACATCGTCAAGACGACGTCCCACACCAGGTCGACGTCGACGTCGACGTCATCGCCGACGGACGAGACCTCACCGGCGACAACCTCCTCCTCGCTGCCCCCGCCGGCGGCGAGCGCGAGCCCGGAGCCGCCGGCGATTCCGGCGCTGAACCGACCGGTGCGCATCATCGTTCTCGGCGACTCCACGGCCGAGGCAACCGGCACGGGACTGGTCGAATGGGCCGCCCTCAATCCGACGGTTGCCGAGGTGAGCGTCATGGCTGCGCCCGGATGTGGGTTCATCAGGGTCGGTGCTCCCGTCCCCGATGTCGGTGCGGACGGCAGGGCCTACTGCAATCGCGTGCTCGACCACGACCTTCCCAAGGCTCTGCACCGGCTGGCGCCCGACGTGATCATGATGATGACGACGATGCCCGACATCCTGCCGCGCGTGTTCGACCCGGCGGTCGGCCCGCTCACGCCCGTGGACTCCGACTTCGTCCAGCAGGCGCGCCGCGACTACCTGGCCGTCATCAACCTGATCCTGACGAACTCGTCGGCGCACGTTGTGTTCATCAAACCGCCCCTCATCAACCCCTACTGGATGGACGTCGACTCCGAGTCGCGTGACCCGGTCGTCCACGGAGTGATGGAACGCCTCATGGTTGAACTGGTGGCCGAGCACCCGGACCGTTTGCTCCTCCTCGACATGCGGGCGTGGTTGGAGGACCATGGGCTCGACCAGGATCATGCGGTTCGCCCGGACGGTATTCACTTCGGTCCCGATGGTGCACTGGACGTCGCCACGCGATGGCTCGGACCGGAGCTCGTGATCGAGGCGACACGAGCCATGAGCGGCTGAGGATCCGCGCTGCGGCCTTCGGCCCGACAGCGATCGGCCAAACGCGGTCGGCGTAGACTCGCCGCCGGGGAACGAGCACTGGGGGTAGTGAGTTGAGCATGAAGCTGGCCAAGTTTCGTGACGTGTCCGCCGGCACGCAATCCGGGCAGTTCGCGGTCGGCGAGCGCACCACGATCGACTCGTTCGACGACCTCGAACCGGCGTTCAAGAAGCTGATGGACGCCCCGGTCACGCAGGTGCTCGGCATCGTCGGGCCGGGCGGCCGCGCCAACCTCACGCCGATGTGGTTCGACTACGAGGGCGAGCTGATCCTGATCAACTGTGCAGCGCACCGGACCAAGACGGGGTGGATCCGCAAGAATCCGCGCCTCACCAGTCTGTTGGTCAACCCGGCGAACCCGTACCACTGGATGAGCATCAAGCACACGGTGACCCGCGAGGTCTCCGAAGACGATCCGACCGAAGGGCGGCGCGTGACAGCGCACCTCGACAAGATCTGGACGAAGTACACGCAGCAGCCGGGGTCGTACGGTCTGCGCGATCCGTCGATCGACGAACGGCGCGTGCTGTTCGAGTGCACCGTCGACCAGATCGCCACCTTCGGCCAACCCTGAACACCGGGTGGACATTGCCGTCGTCGGGGGATCGCTCGGTGGGTTGACCGCGGCATGCTTGCTCGCCGATGCGGGTCACCGTGTCACGGTCTACGAGCGATCACCGGTGGAACTCGAGGAGCGCGGCGCGGGGATCGGGTTCCTTCCCGCCACGTATCGATACCTTGTCGAGCACGGTGGCATGTCCGCCGACACGATCGCCGTATCGACGGGCCACATCCGTTACCTCGGCCGGGACGGCTCGGTGATCCACGACGAGCCGCATCACTACTTGTTCAGTTCGTGGAACACCGTCTACCGCGAGATGCTGGCTTGCTTCGATCGTTCCGCGTACCGGTTGGCGCACGAACTGGTCGACATCGAGTTGGATCCACTGGTGCTCGGGTTCGCCAACGGCCAGGTCGTGCAGGCGGACCTTGCGGTGTTCGCCGACGGGGTCGGATCAACCGCGCGGGCCGCGCTGCTACCCGATGCCCGCCCGCAGTACGCCGGCTATGTCGCGTGGCGAGGTGTGGTGCCCGAGACGGGATTGAGCGACGCGACACGCGCCGCGCTCGACGATGCCATCACGTACTTCGTCTACGCCAACAGCCACATCCTCGTGTACCCCATCCCTGGACGTGACGGATCAGTCGTGTCCGGCGAGCGCTTGATCAACGTGGTCTGGTACCGCAACTACGTGGCCGGCGACGATCTCGCCGATCTGCTGCGCGACTCACACGGAACGCATCGCGAGGTGTCGGTGCCGCCGGGCGCGCTACGCGCCGAACACATCGCCGAGGCGCGGGCGGTCGCCGCGGCGCGCCTGCCGGGCCCGATCGCCGAGACCGTGCGAGCGGTCGACGATCTGTTCGTGCAGGTGGTGTTCGATCTCGATGTTCCACGTATGGCCTTCGGGCGAGCCTGTCTGCTCGGTGATGCAGCGTTCGTGGCGCGGCCGCATGCGGCGGCCGGCACGGCGAAGGCCGCGGAGGATGCCTGGACGTTGCGAGACGCGCTCGCCGCCCACCCCGACGACCCGGTCGCCGCGCTGGCCGCGTGGGAACCTGGACAACTCGCCCTCGGTCGCAATCTGCAGGCTCGCACTCGGGCGATCGGGCGCAGGTCACAGGTCGACGGGAACTGGCGGCCGGGCGACCCCGAACTGATCTTCGGCCTGCATGGCCCGGGACGATGACTTCCTTGTCAGAATGAGGCCGAATGGATGAGACGTCGACACCAGCGCGAGTTCGCATCGCCGCCAAGATGGCCGAGGAAGCCGAGCGCCTGATCGACTCGCTCGACGACGCCCAGCGGAAGATGGCGCTGTGGCCGTTCCCCGGTGATGAGGAGCGGCGTCAGTGGTTCTACACGCCGACCGATCACGGCGGGCTCACCCTCGCCACGATGACCCAACCACAACACCGGTTGCTGTTCCGCCTGGTTGCCAGCGGCCTGTCGACCGCTGGGTACGTGACGGCGTCGACGATCATCGGTCTCGAGAACGTGCTCGACCATTTCGAGGGCTTCACCGCAACGTTCGACCGTCCCCGCGGCCGCGACCCGTTGATGTACTTCGTGCGGTTTTTCGGTGCTCCGTCGTCGAACGGCACATGGAGTTGGCGTCTCGGCGGGCATCACGTGTCGCTGAACTTCACGATCATCGACGGTGTGCTCAGCGGAGCGACGCCGCTGTTCTTCGGCGCCGACCCGGCGAGCGCACCGCTGCTCGGTCCCCATCCGTTGCGCCCGTTGGCCGGGGTCGAAGACCTGGCGCGTGAACTGACGCGTTGCCTCTCTGGCGAGCAGCGCGGCATCGCGATCGTCTCACCACGGGCGCCGACCGACCTGGTCGGAGGCAACCGGCCGTCGCTCTCCGATGGCGATCGACCCATCCCGCTGCCACTGATCTGGCGCCGGCAGTTCGACGGCGAGGTCGGCGAGCGTCTGCGGGGCGCGCAAGAACGACTCGACGCGATCACCGGCGTCGGCCCGGAGGATCTCGAGGCGATGTCGTTCACACGCCGACCGAAGGGCCTGGCGGCGACCGAGATGGATGATCAGCAGCGCGACATGCTCGACTCGTTGCTGCGGTTGTACGTCGACCGCCTCCCCGACGACGTCGCCGACGAAGAAGCCGCCAAGTTCGCGGGCTCAGCGCTCGACGGCGTGCACCTGTTGTGGGCCGGTGGATTGGAGCCCGGGCAGCCGCACTACTACCGGCTGCACGGGCCGTCGATCCTCGTCGAATACGACAACACGGCGCGGGACGCGAATCACGTCCACAGCGTGTGGCGGGACCCGCGGGGTGACTTCGCCGACGACCCGCTGGCCCGCCACCACGCCGAACACCATCACGGCTGAGAACGCGGGTCAGGCGATGCGGGTCGCCTGGCTGATGTGCCCCGAGCCCGGGATGAACAGATCCTTCGATCCGGCGAGGTGCTTGAGGTAGTCGGCGTCGGCATTGAGCTTGGCGCGCGCTGCGTCGCCGGCGGCGAAATCTGGTGCCGAGCCGATCCACGTGATCCCACCCATGGTTCCGAAGACGTCGGCGAGCACGGCAACCGGCGTGCCGATCACGCTTTCGACGTGCTGGCCGATCTCGACGGCCCAGCCGACTGCATCGGCCATGCGGTCGACGACTGCGGTCGCGGTCGTGACCGTGGCAACTGCACCGATCGCCGGTGGCTCGCCAGGGGTTCCGTAGATCACCTCGCGCAGCGAATCCACACCCGGTGTGCTGACCAGGTCCGCAGCGGCATCGATGAGGTCGAGGTAGCCGGCATCGCCGACCAATTGGCCGGTTGCGGCGGCGAGTGCGGCCTGCGACTCGA
>JAYVOI010000144.1:0-5073 GCA_043758005.1 Ilumatobacteraceae bacterium | reverse complement strand
GCGTCGGTGTGTCGAATGCTGCACAGGCTCGCGAGGCTGTGCAGGTCGCTGACGGAGTCGTGATGGGCGCGTCGGTGATTCGGCGACTGCTCGACGATGGCCCTGACGCCGCAGGGGAGTACATCGCCGAAGTCCGCGCGGCGATCGATGGCTGACGAATGCGAGCTGTGTGAAGCGGCTCGACTGACCGAGTGGTTCTACGAGGACGACGTGTGCTGGATCGCCGAGTGCGAGCAGTGCTCCGTGCCGATGGTTGTGTGGAAGCAGCACGATCCCGTTCCGCCAGAGCAGATTCGCGCCGAGATGCTCCAGTTGCTCGGCGCGATCGTCGAATCGTCGTATCGCCTCAGCGGCTACTACATCGACGACAACATGCGCTCGATACCGACGCACTATCACGCGCATGCTCGACCGCGCGGTGGATTCTTCGGCCACGGCCTACGCCGCAAGGGCTAAAACGAGAACAAGCCGCTGCGCGCGGCTTGTTCGCTTGTTGATGTGCCTCCGAGGAAGGTATTCCGGGGGAGGATCTGTATCGGTGGGGTGTCAGCTAGGCATGGTGATGGGACGACGCATCTGTGCCTTCCTTTGCATTTCGTCGGCTGCGGCTCCGCCGAGTCGTGAGCAAGTTATCACAGTCCGTGACAACTATTGCAACTTGCTTGAGCAAGTGTTGCCCGAATCTTTACGGCACGGTCCGTGGCGGTTGGCGTCTCACTCGATCGGTAGCATCAGGGCATGCTCACTGCCGGTCGATCAGCGCCCGAGTTCGCCTTGACGAACCAGAACGACACTGAACACAGCTTGGCTGCACTGCGTGGCCGTCCGGTGCTGGTGTACTTCTACCCGCGCGCCGACACGCCCGGCTGCACCCAGCAGGCATGCGGTTTGCGCGACATCGCCGAGCAGGTCGGCGACACGGTTATCCTCGGCATCAGTCCCGACAAGCCCGCCGCGCTGGCCCGGTTCCGCGACAAGTACTCGCTCAACTTCGACCTGTTGTCAGACATCGATCATTCGGTGGCAGAGGCCTATGGCGTCTGGAAAGAGAAGAAGAACTACGGCAAGACCTACATGGGCATCGAGCGATCGGCCTTCCTGATCGGAGCCGACGGCTCGATCCGCAACGCCTGGTACAAGATCAGCCCGAAAGACACCCCGACGCGACTACTGGAAGCGCTCGCCGGATGACGGCGATGCCCGCGCCGGCCGACGTGTTACCACATCGCCCGCCGTTCTTGTTCGTCGACGAGGTGGTGGCCCTCGAACCAGGCCTCAGCGCTGTCGGAACGTGGCGGCTGACGGGCGACGAATGGTTCTTCCCCGGCCACTTTCCCGGTCGGCCGACCCTGCCAGGGGTGTTGATGTGCGAGGCGATCGCCCAGGTCGGAGCCATTGCGGTGCTGACCGACCAACGCTTTGCGGGGAAGCTGCCGCTGTTCGGCGGACTCGACAGTGCCCGGTTTCGCCGCCAGGTCGAGCCCGGCGACACATTGGAGCTCCACGTCGAGTTGCAACGGATGTCGGCCCGTGCCGGCAAGGGCCGCGGTCGGGCCCTGTTGCGTGGCGAGACCGCCTGCGAGTGTGAGTTGATGTTCGTCCTCGTCGACCGCTGATCGGTGCTAGGCGGCGGCACGCCACAGCGGCGCCGCCACCAGGGTGCAGTGAGGGCATGGTGTGCCGCGCTCGACCAGCTCGGCGGCGGCGACCAATCCATGGCGGAACGCGACCTCTTCGACCACATCGGGATCGTCGCACGGGCCACCGAACCACTGGTCGACGACGTCGACGAGCCCGATGTGCTCGCTGCAGTCGAGTTTGGTGTGCACCAGGTTCGGTCGGTCGATGTCGAAGATCACGTAGTGGGCGGGCCGGGTGCGGCGCTCGGCCGGCGAGTGGGTGGTGCGCTGGGCGTGGGCGGTGCGGTGTCTCATACGACGATCATGGCAAAGGGGTGCTACACGGAGAGATCGACCTGCGACCGGCGTCGGCGGATCTCGTGAACACCCCCTGGTGATGTGCCGGCGGGGTCCTAGACGGGTCCGATGATGATGGTGCCGTTGTGGCCGCCGAAGCCAAGGCTGTTCGAGATCGACGGCGCTGGGTTCCACGGTCGTGCTGCATCGACCACCAGATCGATCGCGAAGTCGGGATCGACCGAGGTCGTTCCCGCTGTCGGTGGGATCAGGCGGTGTTCCATGGCCAGCAGCATCGCAATCGCCTCGAGGGCGCCTGCTGCTCCCAGGGCGTGGCCGGTGACGCCCTTGGTCGATGTGACCGGAACCGCGCCCGGGCCGAACACTTCGGTGACCGCAGCGGCCTCGGCCGCGTCGTTCAGCGGGGTCGATGTGCCGTGCGCATTGATGTGGCCGATCTGGCTGGGGTCGAGACCCGCGTCGTCGAGCGCCAATCGCATGCACGCGATCGCACCCACCCCTCCCGGGGCTGGCGCGGTGATGTGGTGGGCATCGGCATTGCTGCCTGCACCCAACACCTCGCCGATGATGTTGGCCCCGCGTCGTTCGGCCGCCGACCACTCTTCGAGCACCAGGACTGCGGCACCTTCACCGAGCACGAATCCGTCGCGGTCGACGTCGAAGGGCCGACTCGACCCGGAGGTCGACAAGGCGGTCATGTTGCCGAAGCTGGCGACACCGATGGCACACCCGGCAGACTCCGCGCCCCCGGTGACCACCGCGTCGCACATCCCCCAACTGATCAGCCGCGCTGCGTAGCCGATGGCGTGCGTCGAGGCGGCGCATGCCGTCGTGATCGTCTCGTTGGGGCCGCGCAACCCGTACCGCATCGAGATGGCTGCGCCCGGCGCGTTGGGCATCATCATGGGGACGAGGAATGGCGACACCCGGCGCTCGCCCTTGGCGAGCAGGACCTCGATCTGCTCCTCGGTCGAGCGCAGCCCGCCGACACCGGTGGCAAAGATCGTGCCGAATCGATGGGACTCTGCTGACGGACGGCCGGCATGCTCGAACGCCTCCGCTGCCGCGGCGACAGCGAACTGCTCGACGCGGTCGGCGCGGCGTGCTTCCTTCGGGTTGTTGAAGTACGGAAGTGGGTCCCAGTCAGCGACTTCGATGCTGCGATGGTCGGTGATCCCCGGCCCGTTGAGGCCGTCCCAGAACGCCTTCCTGCCGATTCCACATGGTGCGACGACGCCGTAGCCGGTGATGGCGACCCGCCGTCCGGCACCCTTCATCAGAGCTTGCCGACGACCAGGTCGTACGCCTGGCCGACGGTTTCGATGCCCTCGAGGTCCTCCTCGGGGACTTCGACGCCGAACTCCTCCTCGAGCGCCATCACCAATTCGACGAGATCGAGACTGTCGGCATCGAGATCGTCGCCGAACTTGGCTTCCGGCACGACTTTGTCTTCCGAGACCGAGAGCACCTCGACGGCGCATTTGCGGAAGCGGGCGAACATTTCTTGATCCACGACTATCTCCTTGTGTTCGTGATGCGGACGATGTTAACGACTGTGCTGGCTAGCTAGTGACCCATGCCCAGGCCGCCATCGACTGGGATGACTGCGCCGGTGATGTAGGCCGCGTCGGTCGAGGCCAAGAAGGCGACGACACCCGCGATCTCGTCGGCGGAGGCCATCCGGGCCAGCGGTACGGCAGCGGTCAACTCGGCGAGGCGCTTGTCACCCAACGACGCGGTCATGTCGGTCTCGACCGGGCCTGGGGCGACGACGTTGACGGTGATGCTGCGCGAACCGAGCTCGCGGGCCAACGATCGGGCCAGGCCGACGAGCCCCGCTTTGGACGCCGCATAGTTGGCCTGCCCGGCAGAACCGAGCAGCGCGACCACCGATGACATGAAGATGATCCGGCCGGCCCGAGCGCGGAGCATGCCCTGCGTGGCCCGTTTGGCGACGCGGTAGGCGGCCGTGAGGTTGGCGTCGATCACCGAACCGAAGTCGGTTTCGCTCATGCGCAGCAACAACCCGTCTTTGGTGATCCCCGCGTTGGACACGAGCACCTCGACCGGGCCGTACTCTGCCTCGACCGTCTTGAATGCCGCATCGACCGACTCTGCGGACGTGACATCGCACTTCACCGCGAAGTAGCCCTCCGGAGGCGGCGACGAGTTGTAGGTGACCGCCACCCGGTCACCGAGCGCGGCGAATCGTTGCGCACACGCCAACCCGATGCCTCGGGATCCGCCGGTTATCAGTACGACTCTGCTCACGCAGGCCCGCCGGCGGGCGCCCCGCCACCCCAGCGCAGCACGGCGCTGGCCGCCGTCATCCCACCGCCGAAGCCGACGAGCAACAGCAGGTCGCCCTCCTTCACGCGGCCGGTGTCGAGCGCGTCGGCGAGCGCCAATGGCACCGAGGCCGACGACGTGTTGCCGGTGCGGTCGAGCACCATGACTGCTCGCTCGACCTCGATCCCCAAGCGATCGCAGGCCGCCTGGATGATGCGCGCGTTTGCCTGGTGGGGGACCACGAGGGTGACATCGTCGGCGGTGATGCCGGCATGGTTCATCGACTTGGTGGCCGAGTCGACCATGATGCGCACAGCGCGGCGGAAGACCTCTTTGCCCTCCATGTGGATGAAGCCACCGACCTCGGCCCACAGCAGACGCCCCAACGAACCGTCCGCATCGAGGTCCCATGCCAGCAGCTGGCCGGGGCCTTCGACGGCTTCGAGCACCACGGCACCGGAACCATCGCCGAACAGTACGGCGGTGTTGCGGTCTTCCCAGTCGACGATGCGCGACAGCGAGTCGGTGCCGATCAGTAGCACCTTGCGGGCGCCCATGGCGATCATTCCGTGGGCGGTGATGAGCCCATACACGAACCCCGAGCACGCGGCGTTGACGTCGAACGCCCCACAACGAAGACCGAGCTCGTTCTGGACGGTCGCGGCGGTGCCCCACTGGGTGTCGGGCGTGGTGGTGGCCAAGACGAGTGCGTCGATGTCGGCGAGGTCGACCCCCGACATGTCGAGCGCGGCGCGGCCTGATTCGGTTGAGAGACCGACGGTGGTGCCGCCGACGTGGCGTTCGCGAATGCCGGTGCGCTCGACGATCCAGTCGTCGGACGTCGCCA
>JAYVOI010000143.1:0-5078 GCA_043758005.1 Ilumatobacteraceae bacterium | reverse complement strand
CCGTCGCGTCTGCGAAGAACAGCCGCCCCTCGACGCCGGCTGGCACCTCGTTGTTGTCGTCGTCGAGGATCATCGCGGTGAACGGCTCGATGGCGCGGCCGACGCTGCCAGGGTGCAGCAGCCACTCTTCGCTGGTGATGGTGCAGGTGGTGCCGACCTCGCTGGCACCGTACGCATCCCAGAAGATCGGACCCCACCAGTCGATCATCGCCCGCTTGACCTCGATGGGACACTTGGCGCCGGTGTGGATCACCAACTTCATCGACGACGTGTCGTAGCTCGCCTTGACATCGTCGGCGAGCGCAAGCAGTCGAACGAAGTGCGTCGGCACCATCACCGCGGTCTCGGTGCGGTACGTCGCGATGGCTGCCAGCGTGCCTTCGGCGTCGAAGCGATGCAGGATCACGGACGGGATGCCGGCGACGAGCAATCGCATGCCCGACAACGGGCCGGTGTGGTACATCGGGCCGACCACGAGGTGGGTGCCGAACCGGGCGAAGCCGTGTTGCTTGAGCGCATCGAGGTGTTCGGCCATGGTCACCCCGCCGGCGAACATCGTGGGTGGCAACTCGGTGCCCTTGGGCAGGCCGGTGGTGCCCGATGTGTACAACAGGTTGGGCAACGGCGTGATGTCGAGTGGCAGTTCGGTCGACGCGTTGCCGGCCAACCACTGGTGCCAATCGGTGACGCCCTCGATCCCCTCGCAGTACCACCCGACGACGGTGTCGACTCCGGCTTGACGTGCTGCGGCGATTCCTCGCTCGGCTGTCTCGGGGCCGACGAACACCATCTGCGTCTGCGAGTCGCCGAGGATGTAGGCGGTCTCGTCGGCCGTCAGGTGGAAGTTGACGGGCACCGTCGACGCACCGGCCAGCAAACCACCGAGATGAGCAAGCGCCGTCTCGACAGCGTTCTCGGCATACACGGCCACACGTCGAACTGTGCCGGCCGGACAGCCGTCGAGGTGAGCAGCGATCCCGTTCGCGGCGCGGTTGAGCACGTCGTCGACCTTCACCCATCCCAAGGCCTGTTGATGGTCGCGGATCGCGACCTCGTCGGGGCGTTCAACGGCGAGCTGTCGAGCAAAGGCGGGCACGGTGGTGGACGATAGATACCTCGCGCACGGTGTGCAATCCTGAATGGATGCGATTCGCCTTCAGCACATCACCCCAACGCACGACCTGGCCGTGGATGCTCGAGGCCTGGAAGCACGCCGACGATCTGGAGATCTTCGAGTCCGGATGGACGTTCGACCACCTCTATCCGCTGATGGGCGACTCCACCGAGGACTGCATGGAGGGCTGGATCACGCTGACCGCGCTGTTGCACGAGACGCAACGGCTCCGCGGTGGTGTGCTGGTGACGGGCATGGTGTACCGCCATCCAGGGGTACTGGCCAACATGGTGTCGACGCTCGACATCACCTCGGGCGGGCGGCTCGAGCTCGGCATCGGCGCCGGGTGGAACGAGGAGGAGTGCACCGCGTTCGGCATCGATCTGGGAACGATGACCGAACGGTTCGACCGCTTCGAGGAGGGCTTGACGGTGCTCGAGAGCCTGCTGACCAACGATCGCACCACCTTCTCCGGGCGGTACTACACACTGACCGAGGCGATGAACAACCCCAAGCCGGTGCAGCGCCCGCTGCCGGTCTGCATCGGCGGCCAGGGCAAGAAGCGCACGCTGCCGCTGGCCGCTCGGTTCGCCCACCACTGGAACTATTCGGGCACCGACGCTGCCGGGTTCGCCACCTGCCGCACGGTGTTGCACGATGCCTGCGATGCGATCGGCCGTGACCCGGCGGAGATCACCTGCAGCACGATCCTGCGTTGGTCGGGCGATGCCGCTGCGTTCCGTTCCGATGTCGAAGCGATGGCGGCCGTTGGAGCCGAGCTGGCGATCGTTTCGCTGCCGAAGTCAGCTCCGCCGTCGGTCGTCAACGACATCGCCTCGGCGCTCTGAGCCGCGTTCGCGGCGGTCGAAGCTCTGCTCAAGTTCACATTTGCTTTGACGTCGTAATAGTGTCGGCGGCTGTTGACCAAGGGGGGTCTGATGGGTGAGCTCACAGGACGAGTAGCCGCAATCACCGGCGGCACGCGTGGCATCGGCCGCGCGATTGCCGAGGCATTCGTGGCCGAGGGATGCAAGGTCGTGCTCAACGGCACCAGCGCCGACAAGGGCGCCCAGGCCCTCGCCGAGATCGGCCGGCCCGACGACACGCTGTTCGTGCAGGGCGACGCCAAAGTGCGCGAGGACTGCGAGCGCGTCGTCGATCAGACAGTCGAGCACTTCGGGCGTATCGACATCATGGTCAACAACGCCGGCGGTGCCACCAACCACGCGCCCGTCGCTCAGCTCACCGATGAAGCGCTCGAAGACGCGTTGAAGTGGAACCTGTGGAGCACGTTCTGGTGCTCGCGCAAGGCGGTCAACTACATGATTCCGCAGGGCTGGGGTCGCATCATCAACATCTCGTCGGTCGAGGGCAAGTGCGGCAAGCCGGGTCTGTCGATCTACGTCATCGCCAAGCACGCCATCAACGGCCTGACCAAGTCGATGGCCCAGGAGGTGGGTACGCAGGGGATCACGGTCAACTCGTTGTGCCCCGGCGTGATCGAGACCGACATCGTCAAGGCCCAGGGGCCGCAGGCCGCCGAGGCGATGGGCATCACGTACGAACAACTCATCGAGTACTTCGTCGAGGAGTCGTCGACCAAGAAGGTGATGGAGGTCGAAGACGTGGCCGCCGTCGCCATGCTGCTGGCCTCCGAGGCCGGCGCCGGGATCACCGGCTCGCTCATTTCGATCGATGGCGGCACCGCGCCGTACTGACAGGGGGATTCCAGTGGGAAAGCTCGAAGGAAAAGTCGCCGCCATCACCGGGGGTACGCGCTCGATCGGCCGCGCCATGGCCGAGGCGTTCGTCGCCGAGGGCGCAACGGTCGTCATCAATGGACGGGATGAGGAAAAGGGTCAGCGGGCCCTCGACGAGATGGGCGCGCCTGAGCGCACGGCGTTCTTCGCCGGTGACGCAGCCAAGCAGGCCACGGTCGAGGGCATGGTCGACTTCACCATCGAGAAGTTCGGGCAACTCGACATCATGTGCTTGAACTCCGGTGGCGTGAAGAACACCGCGCCGGTGTTCATGATGACCGACGAGGAGTGGAACCTCGAGATCGATTGGAACCTCAACCATGTGTTCTGGGGGATGCGCAAGGCGCTGCAGCACATGATCCCGCGAGCGTCCGGTCGCATCATCGTCACCTCGTCGGTGGAGGGCAAACTCGGTAAGCCGGGCATCCCCGGCTACACGACCACCAAGCATGCGGTCAATGGCCTCGTGAAATCGGCGGCGCGCGAAGTGGGCACGATGGGGATCACCGTCAACGCCATTCTTCCGGGCATCATCGAGACCGACATCGTGCGCACGACCGGCCCAGAATCGGCGATCGCGATGGGACTCGAGAACTACGACGCGATGATCGGCTTGTTCACCAAGGAATCCTCGATCAAGCGGCCCAACAAGGTCGAAGAAGTGGCCGCGGTCGCCGTGCTGATGGCGTCGAACGCCGGCAAGAACATCACCGGGTGCATGTTCCCAGTCGATGGTGGGACGATGCCGTACTGAGGCCCACGTGACCGAGCCGTACTCTCACCTCGACCAGGCGCACGCGTTCGAGCCGACGGAGGGGTATCGATACCTGCGCGAGCAGTGCCCGGTGTATCGCGAGGAGTCCCACGATCCGCCGTTCTACGTGCTCAGCAGGTTCGACGACATTCGCAGCGCGGTCAAGCAGCCCGGCCAATGGCGCAACAAGGATGGGCCCGGAGTGTTCTTCCAGGAGACCGGCGTGCTCGGTTCCGCCGACGACCCCGACCACGCCCGGCATCGCCGTGTGCTGCGCGATGCGTTCGTGCCGACTGCGATCGCCCGCTTGCAGCCGGCTGCGGAGGAGTTGGCCGACGAGCTGTTCGACGAGATGCTGCCGCTCGGCGAAGCCGACTTCGTCGAGCAGTTCGCGTTTCCCTTCCCGGCCCTGGTCATCGGTGAGTTGCTCGGCGTGCATCGCGAGGATCGCGACGACTTCCGTCGGTGGAGCTCGGAAGTGGTGCAGGCACTGACCGGTGGGTCGCTCGACGACTACACGCGGGCCAAGACGAACGTCGAGGACTACATCGAGGCTCGGCTGTTGGAACGCGAAAGCATCGGCGGCGACCTGCCGGATGACGCCTTGAGTCGCATGCTGGTGGCATGGCGCGACGGCGTGCTGTCGACGGCCGAGGTCCGCCACATCGGGCATCAACTACTCGTCGCCGGGCACGAGACCACGACCAGCTTGCTCGGCCTGATGCTCTACCGCTTGCTCGAGCGGCCGGCGATCTTCGCCCAGTTGCGCGCCGACCCGACGCTGCTCGATGCGGCGATCGAAGAGGCGCTGAGGTTCGACTCGCCCGTACAGGGTCTGTTCCGCACCAATCCGCAGGCCTGCCCGATGCACGGCGAGACCATCCCGGCGAACACCAAGACGCAAGTGTTGTATGCGGCGGCCAACCGCGACCCGGCACGGTTCAGCGATCCCGACGAGTTCCGCATCGACCGCGACCTCGACGAGTCGCGTGGTCACCTCGCGTTCGGGTGGGGGATCCACTTCTGCATCGGTGCTCCGCTGGCACGCATGGAAGCTCGAGTCACGTTCGGTCGCATCCTGGCTCGAATGCACGACATCGAGCTCACCGGGCCGGCGGTGCGCAACGACTCGTTCGTGCTCCACGGGCTGACCAGCCTGCCGATCCGCTGGCGATCAGGCTGAAGGAGCCGTCATGATTCCTGCTCCCGACCATTCGTCGCGTTCGCTGGCCGAACTGTTCTCGCTGAACGGCCGCGGCGCCGTGGTCACCGGGGCGGCCCGAGGTCTCGGCGCGCAGATCGTGCGGCGCCTCGCCGAGGCCGGCGCCGACGTGATCGCCGGCGACATCGACGTTGCCGGCGTCGAAGCAATGGCGGCCGAGACGAGCGCGACATCCGGCCGCAAGGTGATCGGACTGCACCTCGACGTGTCCGACACCGCCACGGTCGT
>JAYVOI010000142.1:0-5091 GCA_043758005.1 Ilumatobacteraceae bacterium | reverse complement strand
TCTTCGGATCGATCTGGCCGGCCACGATGGCGTCGAAGTTCTCGTTGCGGAACTCCATCTTCAGGCCGCACCAACTGGCCAACATGTTGGCCAGGTCGAACTCGATGCCGCTCTTGATCGCATCGGGGTCGACCTCTTGCTTGGTGGTGCCCCAGAAGTTCGGGCCAGGGAGACTGGTGACCACGCTGAGCACGCCGGCCTTCACCGGCTTGCAGTCGTTGGCGGCCGCCGCAGTACCCCCCGGCGCGGCAGTACCGCCAGCGGCGGGTGTCTTGGTGTCGTCGCCACAGGCGGCGACCAGGAGACCAGCGGCCATCAGGCCGGCAATCAGTCGAGTTGTCTTCATGAGTGATGTTCTCCGGTTGTTCACGTCTGGGCGGCGGAGGCCGCGACGGACACGGTAGTCCAGACCACGCCGGCGACGAATCCCCCGGGCCACGGCGCACCAGCCTCGACAACCTCATCGTTTAAGGTGCCAGCACGATGGACACCACTGCGGCAGACGACGTCCTCGAGCCGCACCAGCGAGCGGCCTACGGCCCGTTTCTCGTGGTCGCCTTCGTCGGCCTGGTCGTGTGCACGAACATCGCCAACATCGTGTTCGCCCGCTGGGTGAAGACGCAGCCAGAACAGCTGATCATGCTGTCGTCGCGCAATCGGTACCTGATCGGTGCTGTCGGCGCGGGGATCTCGCCGTTCTCCTATGCCGTCATCGCCACGGTTCGCCTGACGTTGGCGGCCGCCGTGTGCCACTTCCTCGGCCGGGCCTACGGCGATCATGCCCTGCGATGGTTCACGCGATTCCTCGGGATGACGACCGAGGCCGTCGACCGTTTCGAGCAGCAGTACCGCACGGCAGAGTGGGTGCTCATCCCCATCTTCGTGGGCAGCAACATCGTCTTCGTGCTCAGCGGGACAGTGCGCACCCGCTGGAGGCGCATCCTGCCGCTGATGCTGGTGGGGATCGCTGGGCGCTTGGCCTTGCTGTGGTGGCTCGCCAAGCAATTCGAGTCGGAGGTCAAGTCGGCGATCAACTTCCTCCAACGCTTCCAGTTGCCGATCATCATCGGGTCCCTCGTGCTGGTCGTGCTCACCAACGTCGCCAACATCCGCCGCGGGCGAGGCTAGGAACACCCCGCCGACATCGCTGGGGACGTTGCACCGACCTCTGGTAGACATCTCGACATGGCTCAAACTGCACTCGGGGGAAACCCTGTCAACACCGTCGGCGACCTTCCTTCGGTTGGGTCGACCACTCCGTCGTTCACCGTCACCAAGGCCGACCTCTCCGACATCACTGCGGCTGATCTCGCCGGGCAGCGCGTGGTGTTGAACATCTTCCCCAGCATCGACACGCCGACGTGCGCGGAAAGCGGCAGCAAGTTCAACGAGCTCGCCGCCGGTCTCGACAACACCATGGTGCTCAACGTGTCGGCCGACCTGCCCTTCGCCCAAGGTCGTTTCTGCGGTTCGGAGGGGTTGACCAACGTCGCCAACGCGTCGACCTTCCGCGGTGGCTTCGGCTCCTACGGGGTGACGATGGCCGATGGCAAGTTTGGCCGGCTTGATGGCCCGTGCGGTTGTCGTGCTCGACGAGAGTGGCACGGTGCTGCATTCACAGCTCGTGCCGGAGATCGCCCAGGAGCCCGACTACGAGGCCGCGGTCGCTGCGCTCGGCTGGATCACATGCCGAGGTACGCCTCGAGCCCCAACGTCACGCCCCGGTGGTCGGCGATGTGCTTGCAGGCCAGGATCACGCCGGGGATGTAGCTGGAGTTGTCGTAGCTGTCCTGGCGAATCGTCAGGGTTTGACCTGGCGCGCCGAGGATCACTTCTTGGTGGGCGACAACGCCGCGCATTCGCAACGAGTGCAGGCGGATCCCGCCGGGGCCTTCACCACCGCGGGAGCCCGGGTACGCCTCGTGCTGGGTCTGATCGGGCGTCCATTCCACCGACGCCGCGGCCATCCGTCGCGCTGTGGCGATCGCGGTCCCCGAGGGAGCGTCGATCTTGCCCTCGTGATGCATCTCGATGATCTCGGCGCTGTCGAAGTATGGCGCGGCCAGTTCGGCGAACCGCATCATCAGCACCGCGCTGATCGAGAAGTTGGCGACGATCACGCAGTTGCTGCCGCTGAACTCGGTGCGGAACCCTTCGACGTCGGCGTCGCTGAGGCCGGTCGTGCCGACGACGGCGTGCATGCCGTGCATCGCCAGCCATGGCACGGTCACTCGTGCGGCCTCGGCATTGGTGAAGTCGACGACCACGTCGCAACCGGCATCGGCAAGCGAGCGGAGGTCCGCGGTCAGGGTCACCCCGTTGCGCACCTGCCCGGCAGCGCTGCGATCGACAGCGGCGACGAGCTCCAGATCACTGTCCAGCTCGACCGCCAGGCACACTGCACGACCCACTCGTCCTCCGGCACCGACGACTCCGACTTTGGTCTGCGACATGCCATTGACCGTAGCCGCGTGAGCCGTCACGCCTTCGGCGTACCGTCTCACCCACGACTCGGTCAGGCGGCTGGGCCGACGGTGACCACGATCGGGTCGGAGGTGAAGACCCGATCGATCGTGCGCTTCACTGCCGTCTGATCGACGGCTGCCCAGCGAGCGACTTGGTCGGCGATCGGGCGGATCGAGCCGGTGGTGATCAACTGGCCGCCGTTGCGGGCCATGCGCGCACCCGTGTCTTCGAGACCGAGCTCGAATGCCCCGGTGAGGTACCCGACGGCGACGTCGAGCTCGTCGTCGGAGACGCCACCACTGATCAAACGGTCGAGCTCGGATCTCATCAACCCGATCACCTCGTCGCCGTGCTCGGGTTGCGTGCCGGCGTACATCTGGAACGCGCCACTGTCGGCGTAAGCCGAGACGCCGGAGTACACCGAGTAGGCCAGGCCACGGCGCTCGCGGATCTCTTCGAACAGACGGCTCGACAACCCGCCGCCGAACACGTGGTTGACGACGTCGAGTGCTTCGCGATCGTCATCACCGCGGGCCAGCGAACGACCACCCATCACGATGTGGACTTGCTCGGTGTCATCGTCGATCGAGTCATGGGCACCGACCGCGTCGGGAGCGTGGCGACTCGGACGGTGGCCGGTGGTACGGACCTCGGCGAACGAATTCGAGATCAGCTGCACCGCCTCGTCGTGGTCGATCGGCCCGGCCAGCGTGACGACCATCGAGCCGGCGTGGTAGTGCGATTCGAAGAACCGCCGGACATCGGACGCGGTGATCGCCTGCACCGTCTCGCGATCGCCGGCGGTCTCCCGACCGAGCGGATGCCCGGCGAAGAGCTGGGCGGCGAACATCCGATGGGCGACGTCATCTGGCGAGTCGTCGTCCATCGCCAGTTCTTCCAGGATCACCAAGCGCTCGCTGTCGACGTCGCTCTCGCGCAGTGCCGGCCGGATCAACACATCGCCCAACAAGTCGACGCCGAACACGGCGTGGCGCGCCGGCAACCGGCAGTAGTAGGCGGTGTACTCCTTGGCGGTGAAGGCGTTGAAGTCTCCACCGACACGATCGACCGAGCGGGAGATCTCCTGCGACGTGCGGGTGGGGGTGCCTTTGAACAGCAGGTGCTCGAGAAAGTGGCTGACGCCGCTGAGCTCGGCCGGCTCGTCGCGTGAACCGACACCGACCCAGACGCCGGTGGCCACCGACAACGCGCCAGGCACGTGTTCGGTGGCCACGGTGAGGCCGGATTCGAGTTGAGTGATCCGCAAATCGGTCAAAGAACCGAACGCTTCAGTCAGCGATGACGACGCGGGCCGCGGTTGCGGGCACCGCCGCGGTCGTCACGACGTGGGCCGCGGTCGCCGCCGCGGTCTGCCGCGCCGCCACCGGCTTCGCCGCCGGGCCCGAGATCGCCGAGCTCGCCGGCGAGTTCAGCGTCGAACGCATCGTCGAAGCTGACGGCAACCGGACGGTCACCGACCGCAACGGGATCGGCCGAACCGGACGACGGCGCCGACGCCGACGCCGCAGGAGCGGAGCCACCGTCACCGTTCGGGAACGGGTTCCACGAGACGCCGGGGGTCAGGCTGACCTTGCCCTTCTCGTCGATCTCCTCGACGATGACCTCGATCTCCTGGCCGAGCGTCAACACGTCTTCGACGTTGTTGATCCGCTTGCCCTTGCCGAGCTTGGAGATGTGCACCAGGCCATCGCGGCCGGGGAGGATGTTGACGAACGCACCGAACTTGGTGACGTTGACAACCCGGCCCATGTAGGTCGCGCCGACATCCGCCTTCGGCGGATCGACGATGGCGAGGATGCGAGCCTTGGCCTCTTCCATCTTCGACGCCTCGACGGCGCCGATGGTGACGATGCCGACCGAGCCGTCGTCGTCGACTGCGATGTCGGCGCCGGTCTCCTGCTGGATCGTGTTGATGACCTTGCCCTTCGGCCCGATGACTTCACCGATCTTGTCCATGGGGATGGTGATCGAGATGATCTTCGGTGCAGTGGCGGCAACTTCGGCGCGGGGCTCGGCGATGCAGGCGTTCATGTTCGCCAGGATCGCGGTACGAGCTTCCTTCGCCTGGTCGAGCGCGGCAGCCAGCACGTCGGCAGGAATGCCTTCGATCTTGGTGTCGAGCTGCAGCGCCGTCACGAACTCTGATGTGCCGGCGACCTTGAAGTCCATGTCGCCGAACGCATCCTCGGCACCGAGGATGTCGGTGAGGGTGGTGTACTTGCCCTCGGCATAGACGAGGCCCATGGCGATACCAGCAACGGCAGCCCTGATCGGCACACCGGCATCCATCAGCGCCAGCGAGCCCGAGCAGACCGCCGCCATCGACGTCGAGCCGTTGGAGGCCAGCACCTCGGCCACGAGGCGCAGCGTGTAACTGAACTCCTCCTGGCTCGGCAGCACCGGAATCAGTGCACGGGCGGCGAGCGCACCGTGACCGATCTCGCGACGCTTGGGGGAACCCACACGACCGGTCTCACCGTTGGCCCACGGGGCCATGTTGTAGTGGAACAGGAAGTACTTGTGGGTCTCCGGGCTGAGGGTGTCCATCAGCTGGTTCATGCGCGGCATGGCCATGGTGACGACGTTCATCACCTGGGTCTCGCC
>JAYVOI010000141.1:0-5102 GCA_043758005.1 Ilumatobacteraceae bacterium | reverse complement strand
TCACCGAGGCCGGTTTCGGGGCCGACATGGGCGCCGAGCGGTTCTTCAACATCAAGTGCCGCAACTCGGGCATGGTCCCCGATGCTGCCGTGCTCGTCGCCACCGTGCGGGCCCTCAAGGCCCACAGCGGCAAGTTCAAGATCGTCGCCGGCAAGCCGCTGCCGCCGGAGTTGCTGGCCGAGAACCCCGACGACGTGCGTGCCGGCGCCGCCAACCTGATCAAGCAGATCGAGAACGTGAAGGTCCATGGCGTGTCGCCGGTCGTGGCCATCAACGCCTTCCCCAGCGACTTCGACTCCGAGCACCAGGCCATCCGCGAGATCGCCGAGTCGGTCGGGGCCCGCGTCGCGGTGTGCACCCACTTCTCCGACGGCGGCAAGGGTGCGACCGAGTTGGCCCAGGCCGTCGTCGAGGCGTGCGACGAGCCCAGCACCTTCGCGTTCTGCTACCCGCTCGACGCGACGCTCAAGTCCAAGATCGAGTCCGTCGCCACCAAGATCTACGGCGCCGCCAACGTGACCTACACGCCCGCAGCCAACACCCAACTGGCCCGCTACGAGAAGAACGGGTTCGGCCGCCTGCCGGTCTGCATCGCCAAGACCCACCTGTCGATCAGCGGTGACCCCACGCTGAAGGGTGCGCCGACCGGCCATACCCTCAACGTCCGCGAGGTCCGTGCTTCGGTGGGTGCCGGGTTCATCTATCCGATCTGCGGCGACATGACCACGATGCCCGGCCTCGGCTCGGCGCCGGCCGCATCGATCATCGACTTCGACGAGCACGGCGAGATCGTCGGGCTGTCGTGACGGAGGTTGTGGCGTGACTGCAGTGATCATGAACGGGGCGCAGCTGCGCGACGACATCGTCGCCGAGTTGCGCGCCGAGATCGAGGCGGCCGGCAACCCGCCCGTCTGCCTGGCGACGGTGCTGATCGGTGACGACAAGCCCAGCCAGATCTACGTACGCAGCAAGCAGAAGAAAGCTGCAGAGGCCGGCATGCTGTCGCGCCACGTCGGCATCGACGGCAACGTCAGCCAGGCGGAGTTGGAAGACACCGTGGGCGCGTTGGTGGCCGACCCGGGCGTGCACGGGATCCTGTGTCAGCTGCCCCTGCCGGGCGGCCTCGATGCCGAGCCGCTGTTGCGCATGATCCCTGCAGAGAAGGATGTCGACGGCCTGACGGAAGCGTCGATGGGCCGGCTGGTCCGCGGCCAGCCGGGCCACGTCGGGTGCACACCGCTCGGTGTCATGCGACTGCTCGAGCGCTACGGCATCCCCACCTCGGGGAAACGTGCCGTCGTCGTCGGCCGATCGACCCTGGTCGGTCTGCCGATGGTGCTCCTGTTGGGCCGCAAGGGCATCGACGCGACCGTCACGCTCGCTCATTCGCGCACGACCGACCTCGTCGAGGTGTGCCGTGAGGCCGACATCATCGTCGCAGCAGCGGGCCAGGCGCGGATGATCACTGCGGCACACGTGAAGCCGGGTGCCACCGTGATCGACGTCGGTGTCTCGCGCACGGAGACGGGCATCGTCGGCGATGTCGACTTCCAACCAGTGTCGCTGATCGCCGGTGCGATCACCCCGATGCCGGGCGGGACCGGGCCGATGACGATCGCCTGCCTGTTGCAGAACACCCTCGATGCGGCACGCATGCAAGGCGCGTTCCCGGCTTGACGTCGCCTCGCTGATGTCAACGGTTCAGTCCGTCGAGCGGGCGTTCGCCGTGCTGCGCTGCTTGTCGGGCGGGCCTGCGGGCGTCACCGACGTCGCCGATCGGGTCAACCTGCCCAAGAGCACCGTGTCGCGGATGCTGTCGACGCTCGAGGAGCTCGGCATGGTCGAGCAGATGGAGCCGGGCGGCAGCTACCGAATCGGTGGCGGGATGGTCGAGATCGCCGCCGCGGTGCTTCCTGGTCGCACGCTGATCGCGGCGGTGCGGCCGCATCTGCATTCGTTGGTCAAGGCCACGAGCGAGGCCGCGGGCCTGTCGATTGCCGATGGCTTCGACATCTTGTACCTCGATCAGGTCGACGCCGACAACCAGGTGCAGGTCCGCGACTGGACGGGCGAGCGGCTGCGGGCTCACACGGTGTCGTCGGGCCAAGTCTTGTTGGCGTTCGGTGCGATCGATGCCGACCGCTATCTCGACCAGCCACTGGAACGGACTGCCAGCGGCACGTTGACCGATGCCGCGGCAATTCGCAGCAGGTGCGCCGAGGTCGCCGCCAAAGGGTACGCGTGGGCGTTCGAGGAGTTCCTCGACGGGTTGAACTCGGTGGCCGCTCCGATCCGCGACCGCGCCGGTCGAGTCGTCGGGGCGATCCACGCGCATGGCCCGGCGTACCGCTTCCCCGGCGAGGTCGATTCCGACGAAGTAGGGCAGTTGGTGGCGGCCACTGCTGATCGAGTACAGCTATGAGACAGCATCGGAGCAGGGGGCCCGGCACGTGACCATGTTCGACTATGTGATCGTCGGTGGAGGATCTGCGGGCTCGGCACTGGCCAACCGTCTCAGTGCCGACGCCGGCACCACAGTGCTGGTGCTCGAGGCCGGCCGGCCCGACTACAAGTGGGACGTCTTCATCCACATGCCGGCCGCGTTGACCTTCCCGATCGGCAGCAAGTTCTACGACTGGAAGTACGAGAGCGAGCCCGAGCCGTTCATGAACGGCCGCAAGATCTACCACGCCCGCGGCAAGGTGTTGGGTGGCTCGAGCAGCATCAACGGGATGATCTTCCAGCGTGGCAACCCGCTGGACTACGAGCGGTGGGCCGCGGACCCCGGCATGGAGACGTGGGACTACGCCCATTGCCTGCCGTACTTCAAGAAGATGGAGAACTGCCTCGCCGCCGATGGCGCCGACCTCTATCGCGGCCACAGCGGTCCGCTCGAGCTGGAGCGCGGGCCGGCGACCAACCCACTGTTCGGCGCCTTCTTCGAGGCTGTCCAGCAGGCCGGGTTCCCCATCACCGACGACGTCAACGGCTTCCAGCAGGAAGGCTTCGCCAAGTTCGACCGCAACATCCGCCGCGGCCGCCGCCTCAGCGCAGCCCGCGCCTACCTCCACCCGGTGATGCACCGCAAGAACCTCACGGTCACGACCCGGGCACTCGTGCACCGCGTGCTGTTCGACGGCACGCGGGCGACGGGCGTGGAGTTCAGCACCCGCCGTGGGCCGAAACAGCAGGTGACCGCAGGAGAAGTGATCTTGTGCGGAGGCGCGTTCAACTCGCCGCAACTGCTGCAGCTCAGCGGCGTCGGCGACGCCGGCGCGCTCGGCGCGCTGGGCATCCCGGTGGTGCACGACCTGCCGGCTGTCGGCCAACACATGCAGGACCACCTCGAGGTCTACGTGCAGTACTCGTGCAAGCAGCCGGTCTCGCTGCAGCCGCAGTTGCAGATGTGGCGGCGGCCGTTCATCGGCGCCGAGTGGTTGTTCCTGCGCAAGGGCCCCGGCGCGTCGAACCACTTCGAGGCGGGTGGCTTCGCCCGAAGCAACGACGAGGTCGAATACCCCAACCTGATGTTCCACTTCCTGCCGATCGCGGTCCGCTACGACGGTTCGTCACCATCGGGTGGGCACGGATACCAGGTGCACATCGGGCCGATGTACTCGAACTCGCGCGGCTCGGTGCAGATCACGTCGACCGACCCGAAGGTCAAGCCGGCGCTGCGCTTCAACTACATCTCCACGCCGGAAGATCGCCGCGAGTGGGTCGAGGCCGTCCGCATCACCCGACGGATCTTGAACCAGTCGGCGATGGAGCCGTTCAACGGCGGCGAGGTGTCACCCGGGCCGGATGTGGAGACCGACGAGCAGATCCTCGACTGGGTCCGCACCGATGGCGAGACCGCGTTGCACCCGTCGTGCACGTGCCGCATGGGTCGTGCCGACGACGACAGCGTGATCGACCCGTTGACGATGGCCGTGCATGGTGTGGACGGCGTTCGAGTCGTCGACGCCTCGGCGATGCGCTACGTCACCAACGGCAACATCTACGCGCCGGTGATGATGATGGCCGAGAAGGCCGCCGACCTGATCCTCGGAAATACTCCACTGGCGCCCGAGCCAGTGGAGTTCTTCCGAGCCCCCTGAACCCAGTGGGTCAGCCGAGCCAGGCGGCGACGATGTCGGGGTTGGCGGCAACCCATTCCTTGGCGGCAACGTCGGCTGCCATGCCATCGCTCTCGATCTTCTGAGCGACTTCGTTCTGCTGATCAGTGGTCAGCGAGAACTTCGACAGGAAATCGAAGGCTGCCTTGTTCTTGGCCTCGAGCCCGGCATTGGCTGCCTTGTAGAGCACGTCGACCGGGTAATCGCAGGCGTAGCCGCCATCGCCCGCCACGCGTGACGCGTCGCAGGTAGCGGAGATATCCGGCAGCTTGACCTCGGTCAGCTTGGTGTTCGGCGGCATCCAGTGTGGCTGCCAGAACTGCAGCAGCAGCGGCTTCTGATCGGTCTCGGCCTGCTGGATCGCGGTCATCAGTGCAGCCTCGGAACCGGCAACCACGAACTTCAGTGGCAGGTTGAGGTTCTTGATGATCTGCTCGTCGTAGGTGACGTAGCTGGGATCGCCCATCAAGAACTGACCCTTGTCGCCCGACTCGGCGGTGGAGAACAGCTTGGCCAGTTCGACGTCCTTGAACCCCTCCCACGTGGCGAGCTCGGGGTGATCTTCGATGACGAACGACGGTACGTACCAGCCGATCTTGGCCTGGGGGCCGAGGTCGCCGAGCGACATCACGGTCTTCTTGCCGGTGATGTAGGTATCGAAGTCCTTGGCGTGACCCGACGGCCACACCTCGAGCACGGCGTCGATCTGACCCGAATCGAGTCCGGGCCACGTGGCGTTCTCGTCGATGTCGACGATGGTGACACTGGTGGCCAGCATGGACTCCAGGACGACCTTGGCCACCTGGGCGTTCACGTTCGAGCCGGTCCACGGGTTGGCAGCGAGCGTGATGGACTCGGCGGGCGGGGTGGAGATCGGGGTCACCGTGGTGTCCGGCACGGCGGACGTGGCCGGGGCGGCGGTGGTGACGTCGGCGACCGTGGTGGCGGGTGCGGTCGAGGCGACCGGGGCTGCCGCGGTAGGGG
>JAYVOI010000140.1:0-5103 GCA_043758005.1 Ilumatobacteraceae bacterium | reverse complement strand
AACTCGGGCCGGACATCAACGGAGTTGTCGACGACACATTGGGTCACCCCGGTGTGATCGCGCAGGTCGACGAAGGCCAGCTTCTCGCCATGCTCGCGGCGAGTCGCCACCCAGCCGCACAAGCTGACTGTCTGGCCGATCTGGTCGAGGCGTAGCTCGCCGCACTGGTGGGTGCGCATGGAAGTCGTGCTCATGGACGCGCTTTCTTGAGGTAATCGATCAGGGTGGATCGGGCAACAGTCTGTTGCCCATCGTTGGTTCGCAGCGGGCGCACGGTAACAGCACCGTCGGCGACCTCGTTGCTGCCGACGATCACTGCCACGGCCGCGCCGCTGCGGTCGGCGACCTTCATCTGCGCCTTCATGCTGCGATTTTCGTACGCCCGGTCGGCGGTAAGGCCGGCGGCGCGCAGTTCGGCGGTCAGTTGCAGTGCCTCGAGACCGCCCGTGGTGTCGACGACGAACGCGTCGAGCGCCAGTTGTTCGGCAGCAAACACGCCCTCGTCGTCGCAGGCGATCAGCGTGCGATCGAGCCCGAGGGCGAAGCCGATCCCGTGCGTAGGCGGCCCACCGAGCGACTCGACGAGACCGTCGTAGCGACCCCCGCCACCGAGTGCGTTCTGCGCCGAGTCGAGCGTGCCACCCTGGAATTCGAACGTGGTGTGCCGGTAGTAGTCGAGACCGCGCACCAGCGTGTCGTCGATGGTGAACGGGATTCCGAGCGAGGTGAGACCCGATTGAACACCATCGAAATGGGCAGCAGCGCCGTCGCTGTAGAACCGGGCGATGCGTGGCGCTCCGGCGACAATCGCGGCGTCGCCGTGCCGCTTCGAATCGAGCACCCGCAACGCGTTCTTGTCGAGCGTGACCTGACTCTCTGGCGACAACGCGCTCCGATTCGACTCGAAGTACTCGCGCAGCGCAGTCACGTAGCGGGCCCGATCCTCGGGCTCGCCCAGCGAGTTGAGCAGCAGCTTCACCTGCCTCAGCCCAAGGGCGCGATAGAACTCCCAACCGAGGGCGATGACCTCGACATCGAGGTACGGATCGTCGGCGCCGAGCACCTCGATGCCGACCTGATCGAACTGCCGGTAGCGACCCCGTTGCGGCTTCTCGTAGCGGAACTGCGAGCCCGCGTACCAGACCTTCCACGGGGTCAGTGGCCGGTGCTGCACGAACGCCCGGCACACCGACGCGGTCAGCTCTGGGCGCAAGGCGATGTGGCGCCCACCCTTGTCGACGAAGTCGTACATCTCCTTGGTGACGACGTCGGTGGCATCACCGATGCGCTGGAACACTCCGAGGTCCTCGAGCAATGGCGAGATCACTTGGCCGTATCCGGCGGACTCCGCCACCCGTGCAAAGACGGTCACGAACTGCCGCCACCGCGCCGACTCGGGCGGAAGGATGTCGCGCATCCCCGGGCTGGTCTGGAACTCCGGCATCGTCGGCTCAGGCTATCGCCGGGGCCTGCCTGGTCAGCCGCCTTTACCCGGCACCAGCCGGTACGCGTCGTACACAGCATCGATGTGTTTGATCGTGCGCAGCACGGACTCGAGATGGCTGGGGTCGGCCAATTCGAACTCGAATCGCATCTTGGCAACTCGGTCGCCGCCGGTGTGGGTACTGCACGAGACGATGTTGACGTGCTGCTCGCTGAGTGCGTTGGCCACGTCGCGCAGCAAGCGCGAACGGTCGAGGGCGACGACCTCTACGCCGGCCCGGAAGATGGCCTTGGTACGGTCGCCGTCCCAATCGACGTCGATCAGCCGGGCGGCCTGGTCGCTCATCAGGCTCTCCGCATTGGCACAGTCGGTGCGGTGCACGGACACACCGCGGCCACGAGTGACGAAGCCAACGATGTCGTCGCCGGGTACCGGTGTGCAGCACCTCGACAGGCGCACGAGGATGTCGTCGAGGCCTTCGACGTGCACCCCGACCGTGGACCGTGGGCGATGCGGCCGGTCGGGACGAGTGGGCGATACGACGGAGAACTGTTCGCCATCGGCACCTTGCGAGAACCCACGGGCAACCTTCTGAGCGATCGAACGGCCCGACACGTGATGCTCGCCGATCGCCGCCAGCACCGAGTCGAGATCGGCATAGGAGCTGGCCGCGATCTCGTCGGCGAAGACCTTGCTGTCCCAGATGCGTTGCAGCGGAAGACCCTCTCGCCGGAACTCCTTTGTCAGCTCCTCTCGACCGGCTTCGATCATGTCGACTCGACGCTCGCGGCTGAACCACTGACGGATCTTGTTGCGGGCCCGAGGCGAGGCGACGAACTGCAGCCAGTCGCGCGACGGGCCGGCGGTCTCGACCTTCGACGTGAAGATCTCGACGGTGTCGCCGCTGTGCAGCGTGGTACCCAGCGGCACGAGACGGCCGTTGACCTTGGCACCGATGCAGGCGTGCCCGACGTCGGTGTGCACGGCGTAGGCGAAGTCGACGGTGGTCGACCCGACCGGCAGCGGGATGACCCGGCCCTTCGGCGTGAACACGAAGACTTCGTCCTGCTCGAGATCGGTCTTCAGGTTCTCCATGAAGGCCGCCGGATCGGAGATGTCGGCCTGCCAGTCGATGATGCGGTTGAGCCAATCGATGTCGCTGCTCGATCCGTCGCCCTTGTACGACCAATGCGCGGCCACGCCCCACTCGGCGCGTTGGTGCATCTCGCGCGACCGGATCTGCACCTCGACGACCTTGCCGCCGGGGCCGATCACCGTGGTGTGCAGGCTTTGGTACAGGTTGAACTTCGGCATGGCGATGTAGTCCTTGAAGCGACCCACCACCGGCTTGTAGCTGCCGTGGATGCACCCCAACGCCGCATAGCAGTCCTTCACCGAGTCGACGATCACGCGGATGGCGACGAGATCGAAGATGTCGTCGAACTCGCGCCCTTTCTGCATCATCTTCTCGTAGATGCTCCACAGGTGCTTGCCGCGGCCCGTGACCTCGGCCTCGATGTTGAGCTCGTGCAACCGCCCACCGACCTCGGCGATCGCCTTGGCGAGGTACACCTCGCGCTCGGGGGTTCGCGTGCTGACCAGATGGTCGAGTTCGGCAAAGCGCTTCGGGTACAGCGAAGCGAACGAGAGATCTTCGAGTTGCTGCTTCAGCTCCTGCATGCCCAGGCGATGGGCCAGCGGGGCGTAGATGTCGAGCGTCTCTTGGGCGATCCGGCGCTGCTTCTCGCTGGGCATCGCCGCGATCGTGCGCATGTTGTGCAAGCGATCGGCGAGCTTGATGATCAGCACGCGCAGGTCGCGAGCCATCGCCACCAGCATCTTGCGCATGGTGGCGGCTTGCTGAGCCTCTTTCGAGTCGAACTGCAGCCGCTCGAGCTTGGTCACGCCGTCGACGATCGCGGCTACCTCGGCGCCGAATGCCGCCTCGACATCGGCGATGGTGATCTCGGTGTCTTCGACCGCGTCGTGCAGCAGCGCGGCGGCCAGCGAGATCTCGTCGAGCCCGATGTCGGCCACGATGCGGGCAACCGCCAGTGGATGGTTGATGTAGCTCTCGCCGCTGCCACGTGACTGATGGCGGTGCGCTTCCTTGGCCGTCTCGTAGGCGCGGTTGATCATCGTCACCGGCGCCTTCGGGTGCCGGCGCCGGTAGGCGCTCAGCAGTGGCGTCAGCTCGTCAGCGGTGACGTTCTGATGCCTCCGCCAGGGAAGCACACGATCGACAGCGGCCACGGCGATGCCTAGTACCGAGCCAGAACTTCGACGCGGTGCCCCTCGAGCCGTGCCCGTCCTTCGAGCGCTTCGATCTCGATCAAGAAGCCGACGCCCATCACGATTCCACCGAGCGCTTCGACGAGGCGCACGGTTGCCGCCGCCGTACCACCGGTCGCCAACACGTCGTCGATCACCAGGATCTGCTCGCCGGGATGGATCGCGTCGCGGTGGATCTCCAGCTTGTCTCGGCCGTATTCGAGGGAGTACTCCTCGCGAACGACCGCCCAGGGCAGCTTGCCGGCCTTGCGCACCGGCACGAACCCGGCACCCATGCGGTAGGCCACCGGCGCGGCGATGATGAAGCCACGCGCTTCCATCCCCAGCACTCTGTCGGCCCGCGTGCCGTCGAACCGGTCGGCCAATTCGTTGATCGCCCGAACGAAGCCATCGCCATCACCGAGCAGCGGGGTGATGTCGCGAAAGACGACGCCCGGAGTGGGGAAGTCGTCGATGTCGCGGACGAGATCGGTGAGCCAGTGGCCATTTGACGCCATACGGCTTCACGCTACCGTCGCTCAGCTGGCGCGACGCTTCTTCTTCCGCGGCCGGGGCGGGTGCGTCAGCAGCGACTCGGGCGTGTGCTGTGTCACGGGGAGCAGGATGTCGCCCGGTGATTCGTTTCGATGGCGGGCTGCCTCACGTCGTGCCGTTGGCGAACCGCCGAGCACCAGGTGCTCGAGCTCCGCCCCGGTTGCATGCGCACCGCGGAACGAACGGTACCGGGGCTCGCGCATCTTGAACATCGCCAGCAACGGCGAGGCGATGAAGATCGACGAGTACGAGCCGGTCAACAACCCGACCAGCAGCGCCAGGGCGAACTCGCGAAGCGTGATGGCGCCGAGGATTCCTGCGCCGAGGATCAGCAGCGACAGCACCGGGAGCACTGCAGCCAGGCTGGTGTTGATCGAACGCATCAACACCTGGTTCATCGACACGTTGATCACATCGGCGTACGGCACGCGAGCGCCGGAGAACCGGTCGGTGTTGTCGTTGACCTTGTCGAACACCACGATCGTGTCGTAGAGCGAGAAGCCGAGGATCGTCAAGAAGGCCACGACCGTCGCCGGGGTCACCTCGAATCGTAAGACCGAGTACACGCCCACACTGATCAAGACGTCGTGCAACATGGCGATGATGGCGGCCAGCGCCATGCGCCACTCCAGCCGCCAGGCAATGAACAAGGCGACGAGGATCAAGAAGATGATCAGTGCCCTGACTGCCTTCTCGGTGATGCTGCGACCCCAAGTGGAGCTGACCGAGTTGACGCTGACCGATTGTGTTTCGACCTTGGCTGCTGTTGCCAGTGCGGCCTGCACCTCTTCGCGCTTGGCGACGGATTGATCGCCAACCTGGATCAAGAGCAC